>NZ_NUMC01000051.1:0-14980 GCF_002577655.1 Bacillus sp. AFS040349
TGATTCAATGAAATGTAATGCCTATCATCACCTATTTTTATATGTATCTCAGACGAATTCCTATACCTCCGTTACTCTTCGATCATATTTTATTTGTACGAGGTGGTGTAAAATGTTTAAATTATATTTAGATCCTGGTCACGGGAGAATGGACCCAGGAGCTATTGGCAATGGGATGCAGGAAAAAGAAATTACCTTAAATATTTCCCATAGCATCCGAAATCTCTTGGAAAACCATTATGAAGGCCTGCAAATTAAAATGAGTAGAACAGCAGATATTACGCGCAGCTTGAAAGAACGTACAGATGATGCGAATGCTTTCGGTACGGGGGCCAAAGGATGGATTTGTGGAAGAAGTGGGAGTCAATGTGGCGTTAATTCGGAAACGAATCAAATCAACCAGCATGGTTTATGAAACGAAAAAAGTAGGCGTTCGCACGAAAACAACCGTTGCAATTCTTTACATGCGTGACATTGTTGATCCTAAGATTGTTCAAGATGTAAAGAATAAATTAGATGATCTTCACATTGACGGAGCGTTTAGCGCCACTCAGCTAGAAGAATTAATGGAACCGACAAAAGCATTGTTTCCTTTGATGGGGTATACAGGCAGAGCAGACTTTACCGTGAACTGTATGCTCAATGGGCGTGTAGCGTTGATTGTGGATGGTACACCGGCTGCGTTGATTGCGCCTGCCAATTTATTTTTGCTTGTGAAAGCACCCGAAAATATCCACTTTACTGCTTTGGCAGCTACATTTGGTCAAACGCTTCGTTTACTTGGCTTGTCCGTATCGCTACTGCTTCCTGCATTTTTTGTTGCCATTCTTTCCTATCATCAAGATCAGCTGCCCTATTATCTACTTGCCACTTTGGGGATTAACCGGTTGGGAATCCCTTTTGATGTGGCAGTTGAAATGTTTATTGCACTTCTCTTCTTAGAAATCCTGCGGGAAGCTGGTATCCGATTGCCTTCTGCGGTCGGCTCCACGGTAACGGTTGTAGGAGGACTTATCCTGGGGGATGCGGCCATTCGTGCTGGATTCTTATCCCCAGGTATCGTTGTCATCGGAGCAATTACACAAATCTTTGGTTCAACTTTATCGAGCCTATCATTGGCTGGAACGATTAGTACCTTACGCTTTTTTCTTTTCATTCTGTCTGCCACGCTTGGCATTTATGGCTTCTTTCTTGGATTATTTATTGTGCTCAGCCATTTAGCCTCATTGCGTTCATGCGGCTTGCCTTACTTGGCCCCAATATCACCTCCATTTAAAGACTTGGCCAACGCTTTGTTTCGATTACCTTGGCCATGGCGAAACACTCGACCGGACATGTTGAAGACACGAGATTCTACAAGGCAAGGGGACAGGCATAAATGAGGAGATATAAAAGTATGGTTGCACTTTTCCTTCTTCTCACTCTTACCGGTTGCTGGAGCAGATATGAAGTGCAAAACATGAACTATGCTACGGCTGTTGGAATAGACTATGTCGATGGCCAATACACCTTGTATGTGCAATTGCTTGATTTCTCGACAGTGGCCAAGCTGGAGGGACAGCAAAAAGCGGAGCAGCCCCCGGTTTGGGTGGGCAAAGGCGAAGGTTCCTCGTTTACGGAGGCGGCAAATGATTTGTACAGTACATCACAACAACGCTTAAACTTGGGACAAATCTCTGCCATTTTGTTCAGCGAGAGATTGATGAAGGAAAACAAAGTCGGAGAAGTGCTGGAATTGATCAACCGTTATCGTGAAATAAGGTACTTGGCCTGGCTGTTTAGCACAAGAGAGCCTCCTGAAGAAATCTTGCTGGCAACCCCATTTTTTAGATTTTCGCCAAATGCATCCATTCTTCACAATCCCGAGCAAAATTTCAGACAGCGTTCTATCCTTGCTCCGGTCCGCCTGCAACAATTTGTACTGGACTCAAACGAAAAGGCCAGAACCAGTTATATACCGGAATTATCGCTTCGCAAAGGTCAATGGCAGGAAAGTAATAAACCAAAAGAGCTGCTTAGATATTCTGGCATACATGTATATGATCTACACAATTATTATGGACGAATGGATCTTAAGGATTTGTCGGGAATGCCCTGGCTAAGTACTCACACGATCCGAGTACCTCTTGATTTGTTTGCCGAAGAAAAGCTTGCGGCTGTTCTTGTCGCAGAAAAACCCAAATATGAAGTGACTCCTATTGTGAAATTGAACAAGGCGTATTTCGATATTTCAGTAAAAGTGAAGGCAAGGATCAATGAATTGCATACGGACCTTACCGAAAAGGAACTCACACAAATGGCTCAGGAAAAAATAGAGGAGCAAATCCGCAAAACGTATCAAACTGCTTTTAAAGAGGGTATAGATATTTACAATTTGGGCGAATCTTTGTATCGCAAACATCCACATCAATGGAAGAGCATAGCCACAGGAAAACAGCAACTCGTTTTAAACCAAGATTCCCTGCGCCATGTAAAGGTTGAGGTGAATATTGTTTACCCTGGAGGATATAAATTACATGAACATGGTGAATTCACCTCGTGATTCTGGCAAGTGAAATTATTAACTCACCTTGCTTCTTCTGCTTAGCGTTGGGGAAGCAAGGTTTTTGTTTCCCAAAAAATAGTTTAACGTTGTTAATCCGTATTTTCCTGACGGAACCCCTTCAGGTTTTTATCAAGTTCCTCAGCTTACCTGCTCTTTATCTGTTTGTTAAGAACGTTTTAAAAATGCCTTTATACTTTTAACACCGGCCTTGTTTGCAAAGGAAAATTATACTTGCAGAATGCAACATATTTATCCGTTTGGAAAGAAAACAAAATTTATTTTGTTAAATGAGACAAATGCCTAGTCTAGGGACATAAGTGAAACATACCATAGAATTGTAAATTGGTTTTAAAAGGTATTTAACCTCATTTTACACGCGATATTGCTTCTTTTTTTAGAAGTGAAAAAATTTAAAAAGGGTGATAAAAAAATGGAAGCCCAAACGGAAAACTATAAATATTTATTGGGATGGTGTACCGACATTTATGTTCATTGGGAAAGTGTGAAACCGAAGTTCTCAAAACTCTTTGACTTAAGAACTTTAGAGGAATGGGAAGAGACATGGCGTAATTTAATGAGTAAATTACAAAAAAATTTAACAGTAGACTCTGAGGACTTTGAGTCAGCTACAAGTCTGTATGAACAGTGGGAGGTGCTATACAAAGAAGCACATCCAAATCTAGAGGGTAATGAATCCGATGAGAGAGAAAATTCGGATCAGGATTTGAAAAGTGAAACATTAATGGCAATAAAGCCTTTTGTTGATTATGGCCTAAAAGAAGTTGCTCTTACTTCCTATGAACATGCGCTAACTGAAATTGCCGCAATGGCCTACCTTCTGGGAAAAGGTTTTGATCAACAAACAGCTTATAAAACCGTTGAATCTTGGGAAGTAAATGAAATGTTCGAAACCGAATATGGAAGATTCAAAATGAATAAATATTAAAATAATTTATTAGACTTTCTTTCTTTTTTTAACACTCTGATGTATAGATAGAAATTAAACTTTAAACTCTTGTATTTATGATTATTACGAAACGAGGAATCAACTTTTGCAAACTGCACAGAAACTCATGGTTAGTATACCTTTTCCATCAAAATGGGGTATTTCGGCTTCTATAGCCGGTCGACCCATTATTTGGGAGTACTCATCATTAATTCTATTACAGGTAATAATAAAGTATCTGGTACAATTAATTTTCGTGGTACACCTATTCAAATTAATGGGTATTGGGAAGAAAACACCAAACAAATAAGTTTTGATTCACCATATGCCTCATTTTTTGGTAACTTAATTATATTTGATGATCCCTCGATTAGAATTCGTCATTTCGTTTTAAGTGGACGGTTTATTATGAAACCTCCCTCTTTGCTTGCAGGTGAGTACGGAACTTGGATTGCTACAACTGATACAGCACTCACTGAACCTCCTATATATCAGATCGGCGTTCCTCCTGCCGGAGTCTTTTTAACATCAGATATCCTGTACTAAATCACTACCCTCCCGTTACACTATGGTAAGATATCTTTATATATATCACATATATTAGGCGCACTAGTCCGTTAATCCACTTGAATAAATTATTTTTGTGTCACCCCGAATAATACTCTTTTTTTAGATTATGGTAATGGTTTCACATCAACCGGTTTTTAAATAGTATTTAGGAATGGATTCATTTTGACAATCGATTGTCCCCTTATCCATAAAGCCGATTATTTCTCGTAAGTTGAGGAAAAATCGGCTTTATTCATGACGAATTATGCTTAGCGTATGTTTTAAGCGCTTTTTGTTGGTGGGATCCCTTATATATAAAATAGCCTTATAATCAAAACGGTTGCTATATTTCATTGCTAAAAACTTTTATTGATTCCAAATTCTCTTTAAATCTAATGGAACGAATACCTTATTCCCATGTATCTCCCTATGTATGATAGGATTTGAAAAGCATTGATCTAAACTTAACCCTTCTTTTTTATGCCTAGCTCTTATAAAGTCTTCGGGTAATCGCATAACACTTGCTCCTTTTATATTTTTTATAAAATAACTCTTGGTAAGAAAGCTTAGTTTTTATTCGCTCTCTGTAATATACCAAGAATGTTGTGACATAAAGCTTAGAATTGTAATTTTTACGAACGTGTGCTTCAGTTATTTTTTTTTATGAGACTGGGCTTGTTTGTTTTGTTGTCTTACTTGTTGTTCATTATTTTTGCTTGTAAACTCATTTCCTTATTGATTTTGTGCTCCTTGCGTACTGCCTTGGGAAGCTCGGCTTCCATCTTGGGCTTATTGCAGTTCTTCTTGTTCGATTTGTTGAACGCGTGGTTCAACGCTGTGTAGAACGGATTGAGTTTGTAACCTCTTGGTAAAGCTGCTTAGCTTGTTGATTGCAAATGTTTCGAAACTAGCCTGCAAATCCTGGTAGAGCTGTCTTTACGTCATTTTTTACTGTCATAAATAACGCCGCCTTTAATTTTTACTTTATTAGAATGATGTATAAGAATATTTTTTATAACTTCCAATTTTATCCTGTTTTTAAATGAGCAAAAACCCACAGTTATGTAATTATTTTTGATAAATGGCACCATTTTTTTGATAGAAGCCTCTTTTCCTCTGTACTACATTTTTTATCTCCAATTCCTGACACCTAGGCCGCTACTGTTTGGTGATTAAGGACCTTAATTTTATTGATATTAAGTTAAAATGTTCGTATAAAAAAGTGGAAGGAGAAGATAATATTGAAAGTAAACAACCAATAGAGAGGACGATAAAAATGAATCTAAAGTGGTTAAGGCTATTAACAGCAGTTTTTCTATCTGCCATCATGTTATTGGGGTGTAATAATGTAGAAGAGGATAAGGATCCACCACCACCTGAAGTGGATGTAGATCCTGACACAGAAGAACCCATTGAAGATCCTGAAGATGCAAATGACCCAGATAATATAGATGAAAATGATGTGGACCCAGATACAGAAGAGCCAATTGAAGATCCTAAAGATGTAAATGACCCAGATAATATAGATGAAAATAAAGATGATGAAGCTGATTTAGTCCCTGATGCAGAAGAACCCATTGAAGATCCTAAAGATGTAAACGATCCAGATAATATAGATGAATAAATATTAACAGCAATAAGGCACACCGTTTNNAAACGGTGTGCCTTATTGCTCCAAATTTAACTGTTATGATAAAGCTCAATTGTTGTTTTTTTAACCAATAGTACAAAAATACATTTAAACCTTTCAACTCTACTAGTTTTCCTTTATAAGCATGGAACATATCAACTATTTTTAAAACATTTTATTAATTTCCCAAGATTCAACCGTTAAATAAACGGTCTATGCCAATTAAATAGGTTATTGCAGCACTTCCTTCAGCTCAGGGTATGGCGAAAACTGGCTGGAATATTGAGGATGATAATAAGACATGTAATTATGATATTGTATAATTTTTATAACTCCCCTTTCTTAAATTGAATATATTTAGTTTTATCTTTTTTTCCTAATTATCCTAGGACTAGACATTTGCCTACATACCCAAATTTGAAAAAACAAATAAAGAAATAAGTAATAGCAAAAGTTAATCATCTTTCCTTTCTTTAATAGCAACGTAAACGAAACTCCTTTTTTATTTTCCATTTATTTCATCGTTAAAATCCCTGTGACTAAACAAGCTAATAACAAAACTATTTAGAGGTGTCTCATTAGAAAAATACCAAGGGCCTTATTGGTTACCGTTTCCATACTTATTCTTTTATCCATAGGGTTACTATTTTTAGTACAAAATACAAGAAACACAGAGAATCACGAAAATGAAAAGGGAGCTGTCAAAAACAGATTTAATACCCCTATAACCAGAGTCCAAAATGTTGAAAGCGAAAAAAATGTTCTTCAAATAAACAGCATTGCCATGGATGAAACCATAAAGGGGTACTGCCGACTAAACGCAGATATAATACGCTAAGGAATTTTTTAGAAGGTAAAAGCCTGATTTTTCTACGTTAAGCAGAAAAACCAGGCTTTTTTATATCCTAAGTGGACGCAGGGCATGTATCGAGTTCAAAATCTCAGGTATAAATGAATATTCTCCGAGAAAGTTTATGTGTTCCCATCCCAATGGTGATATGTGAGGAAGCAATTCCTCTTGATATTTTCCTTTCCTATATTTTCAAAATGTTCAATTGCTTGTGATAAATACACGGTATTCCAAATGCTGATGGCATTAATAATTAGATTTAATGAGCTGGCACGCTGTAAATGATCTTGTAATGCTCTTTCTCTAAGTTCTCCCTCTTTTCCGAAGAAAATAGCTCGTGCCAAGGCATTCATGGATTCTCCCTTATTTAATCCACGTTGGATTCGCCGAAGTAATGAGTGACCGACAACTACTTGAGTATTGTTTATATTACCTTTTATCCGATTCATTAAAACATTAGCCTACATAGACGTTACAAAATTGTTTAGGTTTTCGTTGAAGTTACGTGTTTAACGTATTCAGGTTATATTTTATTTAGGGCTTATATGTATGCCTTCACTCTCTCGCCAATCTGCGTAGAGTATACGTTTAACATTATCATATCCATTGGTAGTTAATTGGTTATATAACCACTGTTGATCAAATTCGAGTTCATGTAAATTATCCCATAATACTTCCCCATCTATAATTAACGCTATTGGGAGGTATACTGGACTTTCTAGAAGACTGAGATCTTGCATGTCTGGTTTTTGATACTTCGATTGTAATAATATACTGATTTGCCCATTAGCTTCCAATATACCGTATTTGACTTCGCGAACAGAAAAAACCTGATTTTGTCGAAGTATACTTAATACTTGATTTACATCCAATTTGTTCTTTTTAAGTAACTTTCTATCCATTATACCATTCCGAATAATGATGTTAGGATCGCCCAATAAGAGAGAACGTGTCGATTTATTTTTTAGAGTCAAGAACTCTATCCCCAACATGAGAAGCGTCCACAATCCGATGGCATATAAAAAGTGAAAAATCCCTACCTTATTTTCATAAATGGTATTTCCTAAAAAATCTCCAAGCACTAATACAAAAACTAAGTGAAACGGGGTTAACTGATAGATGGATGTTCTGCCTGTTATGATAATGATAAAAAATAAGGTGACAAAACCTACTATGACTTTGATTGTCAGTAAACCCAAAAAAACTTCACCCAAAGTTTATTCCTCCATTTTATATTTCACTCGATTTCAAAAATCCCTCATGTTTTAAAATATTTATATTACAACATGTAAGCTAAATTAAAATCAGAAAGATAAAAAATACGGGTTTTTTCAACTTATAATAATGGAGAAAGCACGCGAGCACCCTGTTCAACTATGCGCTCAGTCAGGGATCGTTGCAGCAAGTCTTCAATTCTTAATGGTACAGAATCAGTAAGATCCCTCTCGAACTGCTCTGTGAGTTCCCTTGCCACATCAGCACTGTACACGACTTGACACACCTCATAATTCAGGCGAAAACTTCTCATATCATAGTTTGCTGAGCCTACGGCAGCAATCTCCTCATCGATGGTCAACACCTTCGCATGTATCATTCCTTTGTCGTACTGGTAGATTTGAACTCCAGCTTGAACTTTGCCGACTCGAAGCCAAGCCCGCCTACAGTAAAATACCTTAAAGCATCGGCGATTATCGATGCTGAATCACTATATGTATCAGGTAACTTATCAGACTCATTATGAGAAGAGGTCAATCTTTTACGATGAATAAGCTTGGGATTTGATATGCTAAGATATAGTAAGAAACCAATGACAGGCAAAACAAGGACGATTACTATCCAATTCAAAGCTTTGGCTGGCCGACGAACTTCCCAAATTGCTATGAATAACATAAAGAACGTATTTAACAGGTATAGATAAAAAATCCACTCCAACTAAAATTCCCTCCTTAGTTTTTCCATTATCATGTACAAACAATGTACATCATGTAGAAGTTTTATAACAACGAAAAGCAACGGTTTCAAAAAGGGATTATTGCCTTTTGCTTTGGGCATCTTCCAATCCATTCTTTACATTAATTAAGCCACTACCAAATTCGTGATCAGTTCCAGGGATTCCTAAATCATAAGTAGAATTCTTAATAATGTCTATTACTTCTTGGTTCGTTAAATTAGGGTTTACTGAAAGCAAGAGGCCAGCAAGTCCTGCCACATGAGGCGAAGCCATAGAAGTACCTGATAAAGCTGCATACTGCTGGTTAAAATAGGTGCTCGGAATTTGAACTCCGGGAGCTGCAACATCGATATAATCTCCATAATTTGAGAAAGGGGCACGTTGTCCGGTGTAACTTACGGCGGCGACACTTAGAACCTTAGAAAAAGCAGCTGGATAGCTCGGCTGCATAGTATTTTCATTTCCTGCTGCAGCAATCAAGACAACATTTTTACTGTATGCATAATCGATTGCCCCTTTTAAAAGGGAAGAATGCTGATAATTGCCTAAACTCATATTAATGACATCGGCACCATGATCCACTGCCCAAAAAATCACTTTTGCTATATCAAAGGTCGTCCCATGCCCTTCGGCACCCATTGCTTTTATAGGCATTATTTTGTTATACCAAGTGATGCCTGCAACACCTTCATGGTTGTTTGTTTCCGATGCAATGATTCCTGCTACATGGGTGCCATGCCCGTTGTCATCATCAGGGAAAGTATTATTCAACAGTACATTATAACCATTTGTAATTCGTCTTCTCAAATCAGGATGGTCCAGATCAACGCCAGTGTCTATAACAGCAATAATGATATGTTCATCCCCTTTGGTGATATCCCAGCCTGCTTCTGCTTGAATTGCCGATAAGTTCCATTGGTATTGTTCTCTATATAGCAAATCATTAGGAAGTCCAATTTGATTTTGCAGATAAAGATAATTGGGTTCAGCAAATTCAACCATAGCCTGTCTGTTAAAATATTCAATAAGTTCCTTGGTCGAAAGCGTATTAGAACGAAAAACAATCGTAGAATTTAGCTTTTTAATGATAGTGCCATTTATCTCCTGTGTTATCCTTTTTATTTCCTTTGTTGAGGGAAGAGTCTTGAATGTAACGTTTACTTCTTTCTTAATATAATGACTCTCAGTTTTTTCATTGTGTTTAATTAGAAAAACGGAAGGATCATTTTTTAATTGATTCTTGATGGTTTGACCCATGGAAAGGCTGTTTATTTGAAGAACATTTTTTTCGTTTTTAACATTTTGGACATTGGTTATAGTGGGATTAAATTTGTTTTCGACAGCAACTGTTTTATTTTCGGGATTCTCTTTGTTTCTTGTATTTGGTACTATGAATAATCACCCTATGGATAGAAGAATAAGTACGGAAACAGTAACCAATAAGGACTTTCGTAATTTTGTCATGAGACACCTCTATAAATTTATTATTAGAAAATGTTGCAATATATGTATTAAATTTCTTATTAACATCCTTGAATCTTGATACATAAAGAACACCGTTTGAGAACAAACGGTGTATAAACTTATTCATCAATAGTATCTGGATCTGTTGCGTCGATTGGATCTTCAATTGGTTCTTCTGTATCAGGGGTGACATTATGTTGATCAATAGTATCTGAATCTGTTGCGTCGATAGGATCTTCAATTGGTTCCTCTGTCCCTGGAGTTACATCCTCCGGTCTTACAGTGAATCTTTGGTGCAAAGTTTGCCAATTCCTTCTTTATCATACCTTCTAATGAGTATTATAAACACTTTTTTCCCTGTATTTCTTATGTAGAGATATTGATTATTTTTAGTTTGAAACAATTATGTATCCAATTTTTTTTATCAATTCTATTAGATAGCATACTAATATTTACTTTCTGTTTTTTGTTGTCTTGCCTTCCAGAATATAAAAGAATTTTTCCCTTTCACATCTCCAACTTTTAATTTGACAATGTCACCTACCTGTAATTCTGTATTAATCCCCATCAAATATAGCTATACATCTCTTTCGCCCAATCTCGGATTTTTGGTTTCCTTTTTTTCTCCCAGTTTAATCCCAAATTTTATTTCTTCAATGTCCTTTTTTGGTTTTAACGTTAAACGTTGAAAGGATTTCCTTTTTTGTTTTGTTGTCATTTTTTCACCTTCTAAAATGTATGAAAAATTTGATGTTTAATAACAAAACAGTTCCTTTTTATGTATTAGACAAACCTTAATACGGCGACAAATGCATGCGTTTATCTTTGTTATTACATTTTCAATGTTAAATACCCATAAATAGGATGATTAAGAGGGAGAAACTCTTAAAACTTTGGGATAATATCCGAAAAATGGGAAAAAAAATATTAGTCCTTTCAGGAAATACAATCATCTTATTTTATAAAGGTAGGGGTGTAAAAGAAATTGAAGTTGAGAAAAGAAAAAATAAAAGTTATAAGAGCTATTGCTGTCAACGAGAAATAGAAGAAATGATGGGGATATGGAAAAGGGGTTATTATCGAAAAAATGGAGCTATACGTCAAAAATAATTTAGATTTAAATTTCCCAAAAATCATTGAATAAAAAATTCTCCATAAAGCAAAATAAAAGAGTAAAAAAAAATTCAAGGAGGAAATTATCATGACAGTAATAAATGACGTTAAAACAGCTCTAGCAGGATTGAAAAGTGCTCAAGCAAGTTTTGAAACATTTGCTCTTGGTACAGATAATCAACAAGCTAAGCAACTTTACCAAGATGCAGCTAAGCAAACCCAATCCGTTGTAGACAGCATTGAACCACGTGTTCAACAAATCGAACAAGAAGAACCTCAATACAAACAACAGTAATTAGTAAGGCGAAAAAAGGTTGGCCTCTTAACCAACCTTTTTTCAGCTGTTCAAATAATGGAAAAAAATGGAGGTGATTTTTTTGAAAGATAAAATAACCACATTGAAAAACCTACTTTTTATTATAATGGTCATTGGTTTCGCATCAGGATGTAATGGTAATCAAAATGAATTTATTCAAGGTAATAGTACTTTTGGTATTTCACAAGTACATACAAGTAAGCCAATTGATCAATCCGTTGCCAATCATGCGAAAGAAAAGATAATTGCCAAGGAAGATATTACAGACGTAAAAGCTGTGAATACTGATAAAGAGCTTATGGCAGCGATTAAAGTTGAGAATTTTGATCGATTTCGATTAAAGAGTATCGAGAAGTCAGTAAAATCCGACTTAGAAAAAAAATATCCCGACTATAAAGTTTTTGTTTCGACTGATAAAAAAATATTCTGGGAGCTTGAAAAGGTCGAGCAAAGACTGAAAAAAAACGATATGAATAAGAAGAACTTAAAAAATGATTTGAACAAACTGAAAAGTCTTATGAAGGAACAAACCTAAAGAGGAAGGATCGAGTTATGTCTAACAATCAAAAGAAACAACTTACTCCTGTGCAACAGGAATATCAAAAATTGCAAAAACAACGAGAGATCAAAAGACCGGTTGTTAAAAATTGTATTAAGGCCTTTTTAACCGGTGGACTTATTTGTTTGATTGGTCAGCTTATTTCAGACTTTTACATTTATTATTTCGATTTTACTGAGCAAACGGCCGGAAATCCGACGGTGGGTACGTTAATTTTTATTACAATGCTTCTTACTGGTTTTGGCGTATATGATCGAATGGCCCAATTTGGTGGGGCTGGAACAGCTGTACCTGTAACAGGTTTTGGCAATGCGGTTATATCGCCTGCCATTGAGCATCGAACCGAAGGATTTGTACTGGGCGTAGGTGGCAACATGTTTAAATTAGCGGGGGCGGTTATTTTATTTGGTGTTTTTTCTGCTTTTGTCATTGCCTTAATTAAAACCACTTTAATCCAGTGGGGTGGTTTATAATGCTAGCAGGTCATCGTACATGGATCTTCGAACAAAAGCCTGTCATTATCTCCACTGGAACCGTTGGTGGACCATTTGAAGCCAATGGTGCTATCCCAGATGATTTCGATACTCTTCATGCTGATTTATGGCTTGGGCAGGATTCCTATGAGAAAGCACATAAAATCCTTTTTGAAGAGGCTTGCCAAAAAGCCATGGAAAAAGGGGGCATACAAAAGGATCAAGTTCAATTTATCCTAGCTGGGGACTTAATCAATCAAATCACCCCAACAAGTTTCGCTAGCAGAACGATTGGAGCGCCTTATTTTGGCTTATTCGGTGCTTGCTCTACCTCGATGGAAGGACTGGCTCTAGGTGCTTATATTGTAAATACAAAAGGAGCGAAATATTTGTTAACAGGAGCTTCCAGTCATGATACAGCTGTTGAAAAACAATTTCGGTATCCAACTGAGTATGGTGGACAAAAGCCACCCACGGCACAATGGACGGTTACTGGTGCGGGTGCAGCCCTATTAAGTGATTCTGGGGAAGGACCTCATGTCACATCTGCCACAATTGGTCGTGTAATCGATATGGGATTGACAGATCCATTTAACATGGGAGGAGCTATGGCGCCAGCTGCGGTTGATACCATTGAAGCCCATTTAAAGGAACGAAATGTTGAGCCATCTTATTACGATTTAATTGTAACCGGTGACCTTGGCCAAATCGGACAGGAAGTGTCCATGGATCTATTTAAAAAGCATGGAACTCCTATTAGTGAAGAACAATACCAAGATTGTGGCCTTATGATTTATCGGGAAGGACAACCCGTTCTTGCAGGAGCAAGCGGTGCAGGCTGTTCAGCAACGGTAGTTTATGGGCATTTATTAAACCGCATGAAAAAAGGTGAATTTAAACGAATGTTAGTTGTGGCTACAGGTGCTTTGCTTTCACCGTTGTCCTTTCAGCAAAATGAAACAATTCCTTGTATCGCCCATGCAGTGTCAATTGAATACGGAGGTGAACAATTAACATGATCTATTTTTGGGCTTTTGTCGTAGGCGGTTTAATTTGTATCATTGGGCAAATTATGTTTGATGTATTTAAATTGACACCAGGTCATACCTTAAGTGCTCTTGTAGTGATTGGGGCGCTTTTAGATGGATTTGGACTATACGAGCCTTTGATTGATTTTGCTGGGGCAGGGGCTACCGTTCCGATTACAAGTTTTGGGAATTCGCTTGTTCATGGTGCGATGCAGGAAGCAGAAAAACATGGGTTAGTTGGTGTACTGACAGGAATGTTTGAAGTAACTAGTTCTGGTATTTCAGCTGCCATTGTTTTCGGCATGATAGGAGCTTTAATTTTTAAGCCAAAAGGATAAGGAGAATTAGGATGACAGTAGGATCAGATGTTAAACAGTGTTTTGCCAGTCTAAAAGGGGTAGAAGCAAGTCTCTCAAGTTTAGCATTACGGACTCTTGATGATGAATCGAAGCGAACTTTGCATGAGGCTATGATGGTAGTACACGAAGTAACAAAAGATTTAAAAAAAAGAGTAGGAGAACTAGAAGGAGAGGAACTTCAGTACAAAGGTTTCTAGAAAAACTATATTTACAGGGGGTGTAAGCAGTGCCTGAATGGTTAGAAATAGCTGTACGCTCAGCATTATTTGTTACTGTTTTATTTATCATTACAAAATGGTTAGGGAAAAAGCAAATTTCAGAACTATCTTTCTTTGAATATGTCACCGGTATGTCTATTGGAAGTATTGGTGCAGAAAGTGCTATGGGACTTGAACGGAACATTTTTCACGGAATTATTGGAATTGTCATTTTTGCGGCTATTCCCTTTTTCACTGGTTTAATTTCATTAAAAAGTAAACGTTTTCGTAATTTTATAGAAGGAAAAGCAACTGTATTTATCAAAGATGGGAAGATTATGGAAGATAATTTAAAAAAGGAAAGATATACGACAGATGAACTGTTAGAGCTACTTCGCATGAAGGATGTCTTTCAAGTCTCTGATGTAGAATTTGCTGTTTTAGAGGCAACAGGTGATTTATCTGTGATGCTAAAGAAAGAAAATCAACCTTTAACAGCAAAGGATATAAACTTGAAGGTTGCTTCAATCAAGGAGCCTCAGACCATTATTATGGATGGTGCAATAATGGATGAACCACTAGCCACGATTGGACGAAGTCGGGCTTGGCTACATACTGAATTAGAAAAACTAGGGGTAACGATTGAAAATGTATTTCTTGGACAGGTTAATTCTTACGGAGAGTTAACGATTGATCTGTTTGACGATAAATTACAAGTCGCACCCCCTCAAGAAAGACCCTTAATTCTTTCAACCTTGAAAAAATGTCAAGCAGACTTAGAACTATTTGTTCTTGGAACGGAATCAAAAGAGGCCAAACAAATGTATAGGTTAAACAGTGAAAAATTACAAGAAGCCATTGATAAAGTGACCCCTATTTTAAAAGGATAAGGATTTAGCTTAGATTCATACATGACGAAAAAAAGATACCATTTTTAATTGGAAAAAGTTTAAAAACCTTAGTCCAATTTCGGACTAAGGTCAGATTGTCGACAAAAGAC
>NZ_NUMC01000052.1:0-38678 GCF_002577655.1 Bacillus sp. AFS040349
TAATTTATTTTCACAGAAAATGACTGTTAAAACTAAACCAGATAAAGTAAAAAATATATTTTTAATAAATTGCAAATGAATCCCCCTATAATAAAACCCTACCAGAATATTGATTTGCATTTTTATCTGTTCCACAATTTCATTAGTTGAACAAAACTTCCTTTCGAATCTTTACCTAATTATACCATTTTTTCTAACTCATTTAGTTGTTTCATGTTAAATATTAATGCTCCGTTAGTTTAAGTATAACTCTTCACAGTCTCAACAAATTGATCTTCAACACTCTAGCCTGTTAATTGAATAAGCAGGGAGGGAGAGCAATGTTCTGGGCATAAACTAAAATTTTTTATATACCTCTGCGTAGGCTACTTTTAACTGTTCTCTAAGTTGTTTGTTTTCGTCTTATATCTTGCGAATTTTTCGTTTCAATGACTCCATAAGAGCGTCTTTGTTATTTTCGTTCATTTCACGTTTTATTTGTTTTGCAGTAGGTGATTGTGTTTGTTTTTGACGTAAGATTTCGTTATGCTACTATGGTCTCTATTGTTATAGAGAGTTGCTTTTAACCGGTATTCCTTCTCCATCAATGAGTATGTATCTCTTGCTATTAGGATTCTAAATATATCTCTTGAACCTTCATGTACTTTCCACCTTAATTTCCTTTAATGACCATCCTATTATTTTACGTTTTTTTGTCCTCCAATTTAGATTTGTCATACTAGAGTAAACATAGTTGACATATTTTTTAAGCTTCATATAACTGTTTTAATATATTTAAAAAAGAGAATCTATACCCATTTAATGGACATAATATCCTCTTAAAATAGTTAATCATTATTGTGTCGAGTGTAAATACGTACCTTGTCATTAAACTTAGTCCAAAGTATACTAACACCATCTAATTTTAACTCAGTTATATAAAATCATCTTCAAAAGGATGATCAGATTTGTGTAACAACATTGGCGATATAAACATTTAAATACACCTCAAAACAATTGTAACAAATTAGGATGTAAAATAATTGTAATTGGAGTAAACAAAATAACCCCTACCAAATCAGGAAAGGGGTTATTTCTACTTAATTACTTATGTCAAACCAAACTTCATCATCCCAACCTTGATTAAATACAACTAAAGGTTCATCATTTTCATCTACCATGAAATATGTCCAACCTTCATGTTCTGCACCTTCATACAAATCGTTTCTTAAGTCTGGTTCAAGACCAGCAATAGAAATCCAGTCATCATACGTTACTCCACTTCCACTAACAGCTTTAAATTTAGCATGATTTATATCATATGGTTCTTTTTCTAATTCAAGAACTTTTATTCTAAACTTAGCTAACACGTATTTCATACCGGCATCTGGTGAATCATTATACATGTTTGCTTCTTTTACCAAAGTTAATGCTTCATCACCTGTGATAACATCTGTTAGTTCAACCTCATATTTAACATGACCGTCTAACCAATCATCTTTTTCAACAAGTAATGTTTCACCAATTCCTGCTGGATTCTTTCTAGAATTTCTATTATTAAGTTCGTTTAATTTGTCAACAATATCACTTTTTATTTTAGATAGTCCATTGCTCACTTTAGCAGGTAACTGCTCATACCCACCAGCTTCTTTAATTTCAACTGCTCTTTTTTCTAATCTTTCAAGTTTTGCAAAGTCACTATTTGCTATATCAACTCTGTTTGCTGTAAGTGAGTCATTTATTACTTTCATTAATCTATATTGAGACACTTCATAGATAACACGTTCTCTTGCAACCTTCGCTGGCTTCACATATTTATTATTCAAAGCATCTCTGTTGGATTTTCCTGAAGTCTTTCCAATTGCTCTTTCAGTCTTCTTAATATCATTAGAAAATGAATCATACTGATCATCAATTAAAGATATGTCACCCGAGTTAATTGTGGAATTGAAGCTAGATAACTTTGTTTTAAGTACCTCACCTAAATTTGCAGCATCAGTGTAACTACTAGCACTAGCAGTATTTACTGTTAATGTTAATGCAACCAATACTGTAAACATTGATAATATTATTTTTTTCATGGTCTTCTCCCTTCAATTTGAAATCTATCAACCACGAAAATATTACCATATATTTCTACAATCTGTAAAACACAGAACCTATCTACTTCAGTTTTCTATCTTCAATAGCTTTAACCAAAGCATTTATCATAGAAATAAGAGGGACTTCATAATCATTTGTAACATCATAATCCGGCTTCAATCCCATACTTCGCTAATCTTTCAATTGCAATTTTAGTAGCTTCTGTTATTCAAATAACCACTTCCTTCACATTTAATTTTCCAAATGTATCTGTTACATAGCTCCTAGTGTTTAAATCATAAACAACAACCTCGAGCCTAGCTGTTCCATCATCGTTTGTTTCTGCTGTATCTTTAGCTCTACAAACATCTCATGTCGATATCAACCTGAATCAGATCAACGACTCTTCTGTCAATCCCTTCACCTTGTCCTTCAACATAAGAAGTGAGATACTTGCTATTTCTTCTGCAAGGATTTTTAAACGTGATTGCCAGGATATTGACTGTCCTCTGTTTTAGTTTGGTGCAACAATCAATTGTGGTATCTTTCTGTTAGCATCTACAGAGTTTACTATGTTTGTGTTCACATAATGCTTCATAACTGTTTCTGCATTGCCTTGTTTATTGTCATTACGCTGTGTGAGAAGGTGACAAAGTAATCCCTTTGGGCAACAATTGCTTTTTATGACATTCCTCTAAAAAGCCATTCTCATTTAATTCAATTTCTCTATGTTTAATCTATTTATCGACAAGAAACTGCTTAAGTTGCTTTACTCCTGATTTTTATTTTTCATTGTTTTAGGGTATATCCCTTCGCCTGACAGTGGTAGAAATACTCCGATAAAACATCTTTTAAATAAGCATAAAAAAAGACCACCCTTCCTGAATTTTTCATCAGAAAAAATGGTCTTCTACGTTATGTAAGAAAGATTAAGCAGTTTATATTAAAAATCCCGAAGAAAGATTCACCAATAACAGTTTTTCTACTTAGGATTTCAATCTGTAAATCGCTTAAAACCTTGCTATATCAACGTTTGTTACTTTTGCATCTTATTCATCTGTGACATCATTTGATTGATTTTCTTTTGGGATGGTTTTTGTCCCATTTGCATCATCATCATTTTTAGCATTTGTTCGTTAATTGGTGGATTTTTCTTCAGGTAATTCATCATATATTTACGCGCAATGAAAAATCCTAGTGCAACTCCAGCAAGTAAAGCTAGAATGCCTACTAGAATAACAACCCATAATTGCATTGTATTTCCTCCTTCGTGTTGTCTATTTTACAGTGTACTAAATCCTTTGATATTATACAACATTTGCACTATAATTTCTTTATATTTTATCCAAAATTTCTTTCTTTTATTGGGTTTAGCCACCCATATCTTTCACCTTTTAAGTCCATTGCTAAAAAACAAGGATCAAATTTTCTTAACACTTCGAAAAATATAGTTTCTGCCTCATAACTTCCATCAGAAGAAAGCTCAAGATGACGATTTTTCACTATTAATGTTGCATTACCAAGATTTCCTTTTAACTCAATTTTATGGATATTTTGGAACACTTGATAATCCGAACGCTTTGCTAAATGAGTTCCTAATAATTGATGAATAAATAACATTGGAATAGGCTTAGTTATATAATTAATTTGCTTCTCTAGTGTGTTTTCATGTTCAGAACGGGCAATTGTCCAGTGAAAATCTTGAAACAGATGGTAGATTTTAGACTCACGACCAAAGTAGTGACTTGCAAATTCTTCTTCTATTAAGTAAATATAATAGTGTCTCACTATTTCACTCTCCTCAACCATACTATTTCTCTTATTATAAAAGAACAGAGAAGCAATTATTGTCTTAAACTGGAGAGAGAAGACACTATTTTTGTCGAACATTCGAAGCCTATCATTACTTAAATAAGAATGCCATATTCACTTCCAACAAAAAGGGAATAAATCATTGATTTATTCCCTTTTAATGTAGATCTTTACTTCTCTCATTTTTCAGCTTTTGCGGGGTTACATCGTTACCATTCGGATCAACAACTGTTACTCCCTTTAAAGTGTTTTTCATAGATGATCGAAACACTTGTAAATACTCATTTCGAAGAGATTGTTGTTCTTGCTTTTCTTTATCAGTTAGTCCTACTGACTTTGCTTTTTTGGATAATTCATTTATTCGATCGATCTTAAGTTTCGGTAACATGTTTTATAAACTCCTCTCTTAAACCATATAGACTTCAATCTACAGCTAACCTCAAAGAGATTAACTATAATATTACTTTAAAGTCTTTTAAATGATACAAATGACATATTACTAAATAGAGGAGAAAATAACAACTTTAAAACATATTTTTTCACCAATAATTTACCTTTCAAGATTCTGTAGATCATTTTCATCAATATATTCTTGGTATCTTCTGTGTACTGTAGCCTTACTAACTTGAAACCCTAATCCCCTAAGAGTTGAAGCAATTTCTCCAAATGTTAGGTTTTTCTTCCTTAACTTAAGAATCTCTTCGATTGGTAAATCAATCTTCTCACGGCCCCCTCCCTTATCGATGTTTTTTAAATTTTTAAGAGGATTGTAACCATTCTCTATTGCCCGGTTCATGCCTCTTCTAATTTTGTAATTAACAAGCTTCCGTTGGAATTCTTCAATAGTTGCAAGAATACTCAGTACCATTTCATCTGTTTCGGACAGTTCAGGCTCTCCACGTTCATTAAGAGTGAAAATCTCAGCTTTCATTTTTCTTATTTCATGCAAAAGGGCTATTTTTGCGTGACCCCGTCCCAATCTTGTATCATCTTGAACTAATAATATAGATGCCTTCTTTTCTTTTAATATTGATAGAGCTTCAATAATTCCATCACGGTCTATGTCATATCCACTATGTCTTTCCTCTATTATCTTTATAACTTCAATATTATGTAGCGAAGCCAACCTTAATAGCTCCTCTTTTTGCCTATCAATTGATGAGTCTTGACTATCCTTCTCTGTACTTACTCTACAATAAACAACTGCCTTCATTATTAGATCATCCTCTACTTACTAGCAATTTGTTCAATTTGATAGATTTCATCCTTTTCAACAGGTACAAAAACAAATTCACCTGGCTTAATAACATTGGAGTGAATGCCGTTTTTATCCTGTACCCACTTTACAAACTCTTGTTTTGAAATCTGGCTTTTTACATTAAACTCATCAGCAATTGACCAAAGGCTGTCACCCTCTTGAATCTCTACTTGATGATACTTATCCAAACTTTCTGGTTCACCAGTATACGTTATTGCTAGTGTAATTGCAAAAAGGACTAGAAAAAATGATACTACATATGTAAAAGATTCTTTTTTCATATTACACACCTCATAGGAATATTTGTTCGTATTTGTTGAAATTAGTATAATACGAACGAATGTTCCAGTCAAGCGTTTTTCTCGAACTTATGTTTGTATATAAAGGTAAATGATGCTATAATAAACATAAATTAGAGGATCCGAGGTGTCACAGAGGATGACGAAACTATCAAAAAGGCAACAAGATATATTAACTTTTATTAAAGATGAGGTCCAAAAAAAGGGGTATCCACCTTCAGTACGTGAAATTGGAGAAGCTGTGGGTTTAGCTTCAAGCTCAACAGTACACGGCCATTTAGCTAGATTAGAGTCAAAAGGATTAATTAGAAGAGATCCTACGAAACCAAGAGCTATTGAAATTTTAGAGGAAGAAGAGACTCTTCATATTCCAAAGAGCAATGTTATTAATGTTCCAGTAATCGGAAAAGTAACAGCAGGTCTTCCAATTACAGCTATTGAAAATGTGGAAGAGTACTTTCCGCTCCCAGATCGATATATTTCAGAAGATGAACATGTTTTTATGCTAGAAATTATGGGTGAAAGTATGATAGAAGCTGGAATATTAGACGGTGATTTAGTAATTGTCCGACAACAGCAAACGGCTAACAATGGTGATATTGTTGTGGCTATGACAGAGGATGATGAGGCAACTTGTAAAAGATTTTTCAAAGAAAAAGACTACATTCGCTTACAGCCAGAAAATTCAACAATGGAACCTATAATTCTTCGAAATGTGAGTATACTAGGAAAAGTAATTGGAGTTTACCGCACGGTTCATTAAGCTTGCCTAATCAGGCAAGCTTTTTATTTGTAAATAAAAAAACTTAACACAAATTTGTGTTAAGTTTTTTTCTATTAATACATTGACATGTATTGTTCTCTTTCCCATGGGTGTACTTGAGTTCTGAACATATCCCACTCTATTTCTTTTGCTTCAATAAAGTGCTCAAATAAATGTTCACCTAAAGCATGCTTCATTGTGCTATCAGCTTTTAACAAGTCTAGAGCTTGAGCTAGTGTTGCTGGTAGGTCTACGATACCATTTTCAACACGCTCTTCCTTTGACATAACATAAATGTTACGATCAATAGGTTTTGGAGCTTGAAGCTTATTTTTAATACCATCAAGACCAGCAGCTAAAAGAACACTCATAGCTAGGTACGGATTTGCTGCAGGGTCAACACTGCGTACTTCTACACGTGTACTTAACCCACGTGAAGCAGGGATACGAATTAAAGGACTTCTGTTTTGTGCAGACCAAGCCACATAACATGGCGCCTCATAACCTGGTACAAGTCGTTTATAAGAGTTTACAGTTGGGTTTGTTACTGCTGTAAATGCAGGGGCATGTTTGATTACACCAGCAATAAATTGTCTAGCAGTATCACTTAATTGCAGTTCAGCGTTTGTATCTAAGAATGCATTCTCACCATTACTAAATAATGATAAGTTACAGTGCATACCAGATCCGTTTACACCAAACAATGGTTTTGGCATAAATGTAGCATGTAATCCATGCTTGCGTGCAATTGTTTTAACAACTAATTTAAATGTTTGAATATCGTCACATGCTTTAATTGCAGAAGCATATTTAAAATCAATTTCATGCTGACCAGGAGCTACCTCATGGTGAGATGCCTCGATTTCAAATCCCATTTCTTCAAGTTCTAGAACGATATCACGGCGGCAGTTTTCACCTAAGTCAGTTGGTGCTAAGTCGAAATATCCACCATTATCATTTAATTCTAATGTTGGTTCGCCTTTTTCGTCTAATTTAAATAAGAAGAATTCTGGCTCAGGCCCTAAATTGAAATCTGTAAACCCTAGTTCTTCCATCTCAGAAAGAAGACGTCGTAGGTTATTACGTGGATCACCAGCAAATGGAGTGCCATCTGGATTATAAATATCACAGATGAATCGTGCAACTTTTCCTTTTTCTGCTGTCCAAGGGAAGATAACGAATGTATCAATATCAGGATATAAGTACATATCAGACTCTTCGATTCGAACGAAACCTTCAATTGAAGATCCATCGAACATCATTTTATTATCAAGAGCTTTATCTAATTGGCTTACAGGAATCTCTACGTTTTTAATAGTTCCCAAAATATCTGTGAATTGTAGACGGATATATTTTACATTGTTTTCTTTTACTAAACTTACAATATCTTCTCTTGAATATTTAGCCACTTGAAAATCTCCTCTCCTATTTCAAAAAAGTTTTATATTCAATTTAATACTAACCAAATCAATGAAAGAACCTTGTCATGTCCCCTTGCCTTAATGTTGGACGATTAAAGCGTCCTGCCTGCATAAGCTCAGATTTTAAGAGCTTACGTAATTCAGCATCACTCAAATCAGGTTTTTCAACAGTTTTATGTTGCTCTTCTTTCTCTTCATTATGTGTACTGTTACGCGAGAAAATCTCTTTAATTCCAGCCAAGTTGACACCTTGTTCAATTAAATTACGAATCTCCAATAACTTGTCAACATCATTAAACGAAAACAATCTTCTATTGCTTTCAGTTCGAGCTGGAAAAATAAGTTCATTCTCTTCATAATAACGAATTTGTCTTGCAGACAGATCTGTGAGCTGCATAACAATTCCGATAGGAAATAGGGGCATTGAGCGTCGTATGTTATCACTCATGTTATTCGCTCCTTTTAATTAACTAATCTCATTATAACTTATGTAATATTATGTGTCAATCATGTGTAAGGTTACATAACATAGGATAATTACTTTCTATATGGTAATTATCTATCTATTGAAATTAACTTTTGCTCAATTAGAGAATCAACAGCACTACAAACAGCTATTTTTACATGCGTGTATGTTAGGCCACCTTGAACGTATGCAACGTACGGCTCTCTTAGTGGCCCATCTGCGGTAAGTTCAATGCTAGCTCCTTGAACAAAAGTACCTGCTGCCATAATGACATCATCTTCATATCCAGGCATATAGTTAGGATATGGTGTAACATGGGAATTTATTGGTGAGGCGTACTGAATTGCTTGGCAAAAAGCAACCATCAGGTTTGGGTCGTCAAATTGTACAGATTGAATCAAATCAGTTCTTATACTGTTCCACTTAGGACTTGTTTTCAAACCAATTTCTTCCAAAAAAGCTGAAGTAAATACTGCACCTTTTAACGCTTGGCCCACAACATGCGGTGCCAAAAAGAACCCTTGATACATTTCCTGAAGGCTGTATAGTGAAGCACCAGCCTCTGCTCCAATACCAGGTGAAGTCATTCTGTACGAACACGCCTCTATAAGTTCTTTTTTGCCGACTAAATAGCCTCCTGTTTTTGCAAGTCCACCGCCTGGATTTTTAATTAATGACCCTGCAATTAGGTCAGCTCCAATATGACATGGCTCCAATTCTTCCACAAATTCACCATAGCAGTTATCAACGAAAATGACAATATCTTCTTTAATAGATTTAACAAAATTTATCATTTCTTTAATATCTGATATTGTAAATGAAGGCCTTGTTGCATACCCTTTAGATCGTTGAATACCAATCATTTTTGTTTTAGGTGAAATGGCGTTTTTTACAGCTTCAAAACTTACAGTACCATCTCCGTTAAGGTCCACAGTATTGTAATCTATATTAAATTCTTTAAGTGAACCAATACCGCTACCTCTGATACCTACTATCTCTTCGAGTGTATCATATGGTTTTCCTGTTATATATAGAAGTTCATCACCTGGTCTTAAAACTCCGAAAAGAGCGATTGAAATAGCATGCGTTCCAGAGATAATTTGTGATCTTACTAAGCCAGCCTCCCCCCCAAACACATCTGCATACACTTCTTCTAAGGTGTCTCTGCCAATATCATCATATCCATAACCTGTTGATGGAATAAAGTGTGAGTCACTAATTCGATGCTTCTGAAAGCTTTTTAGCACCTTAAATTGGTTTACCTCACTGATAAAATCAATTTGGTCATGAATCTTAGATATTTTTTGTTCAGCATTTTCAACAATTGGGGCAATAGCTGCCCCATTTTTTAATAACTTAAACATGTTTATTACCCTCTCCGTTATACCTATCTAGCTGTCCATTTATAGCATGTGTCGGGAGAACAAACCCTTCGATTTCATACATTTCTTTCTCTTCGATAAATTCTAAGTGTTCAATAAGAGATTCAGTTTTCAATTGCGAAATTAATCTACCTTCATTTGCTGGTAGGTGGATGGAATAATGTTTCATTTCTTTTTTTGCAATTTTCTCCACCTTATTCATCAACATTTTTAAATCTTCTTCAGAAAAAGCAGAAATTGTTAAATAATCCTCCGTCGGGGATGGTACGAATGATTCCGGAGTCTGATCTTTTTTATTATAAACGGTCAAAATTGGTATATCAGTTACATCCAATTGTTCAAGAAGCTTATATACAGTCTTTTCATGATTTGCGTAGTCTTCATTTGAGCTGTCAACAACGTGAAGAATAAGATCCGCTTCTTTTACTTCTTCAAGTGTGGATCGAAACGCTGCTACAAGAGTTGTCGGTAAATCTTGAATAAAACCTACAGTATCTGTGATAAGAGCTTGATATGTTGATGGTAACAATACTTTTCTTGTCATAGGATCTAATGTTGCAAATAATAAATCTTCTTCAAAAGTACCTGCTGTTGTTAATCGATTAAATATCGTTGATTTCCCTGCATTTGTATATCCTACCAAAGCAATTTGAAATGCTTGGTTTTTCTTACGACGTTCACGATATCTGCTTCTGTGTCTAACTACAGTTGATAACTGCTGTTTTATTTCATTAATACGATTTCGAATGTGACGACGATCTGTCTCTAATTGAGTCTCCCCTGGCCCTCTTGTACCAATACCTCCCCCTTGACGTGATAAAGCAATACCTTGTCCAGTTAATCTCGGGAGCAGGTATTGTAGTTGTGCAAGCTCTACCTGAAGCTTACCTTCTTTTGATTTAGCACGTTGAGCAAATATATCTAAAATCAGTTGAGTACGATCTATAATTCGCACATCTACTATTGATGATAAATTTCTTAATTGACTTGGTGATAATTCATCATTAAAAACAACAATATCTGGACTAAATTCCTCAACTAAACTCAATAATTCATCTACTTTTCCTTTACCTATGTATGTAGCGGGATGTGGCCTCTCCCTTTTCTGTGTCATTTGGCTAAGTACTTCACCATTAGCTGTTTTCGTTAATGAAGCTAACTCCTCCATTGAGTAATGGAAATGTTCGTCAAGTATTGTTTGAAGCTGACAACCAACTAATATTACCTTTTCTTTTAGTACATCCAATGTATTATTCAATAAAAAACCCTTCCCTTACGCTATTTTTAGCACTTTAATCATATCAAACATTACTGTAATTCTCTAATTATTTCTGTTATAGACCTAGTATAAACAGTTTTGGACCTATAATATTCTTTTCCACCTGCATGCAAGCAGCAGCATACTAAAAAATAGAATTGACCTTTAGGGAGGTTACATATACAATTATTTCGGCTGAATTAATACAACTGGGGGAATTATTTTGACTTGGGACGTTTTAAGTATTATTGGAACAATTGCTTTTGCGATTAGCGGCGCAATTGTAGCAATGGAAGAAGAGTATGATATATTAGGAGTATATATTTTAGGTATTGTCACGGCATTTGGCGGTGGTGCAATTCGAAATTTACTTATTGGTGTCCCAGTCAGTGCCTTATGGGAACAAGGAGTGCTTTTTCAGGTAGCCCTTTTTGCTATGACGATTGTTTTTTTATTTCCTAATCGATTATTACAACATTGGGAAAAATGGGGGAATTTTACTGACGCAATCGGTCTTTCCGCATTTGCCATACAAGGTGCTTTATATGCGGTTAACATGAATCACCCTATTAGTGCAGTAATCGTTGCAGCAGTATTAACAGGTAGTGGTGGAGGAATTGTCCGGGACATCCTTGCAGGACGTAAGCCACTAGTACTTCGTGCAGAAATTTATGCCTTTTGGGCAATTATTGCAGGATTTTTAATTGGCTTTAAGCTTGTTAACGAGCCCTTCGAACTTTATATTCTTTTTGGATTAATTGTATTACTTAGAGTTCTGTCTTATACATATAAGTGGCGTTTGCCAAACCGAAGTTTCAAACCATCAACAAACAATGAAACAATCTCAGGATAAATATAGAAAAAGGCAACTTTAATGGAGTTGCCTTTTTTAATTTTAGCTGATTTCCTGAAGTTCTTCTCTTGATCGACTAACTTTACATTTTATGTAAGTTTGAGTTGTATCAAACATGTCTGCAACATATAACGTTGCTCCATAATAGGTTTTTTCGTTAGTCATTTCTTCGTTAATAATATAATCATAAATTGCAGATTCAATATCTTGGAAGAATGGTAAAATTGCTTCGTTATTTTTAATTATTTGATATAGTTGAACTATTAAAAATGGATTTTTATCGTATTTTTCCACCAATTGATTAATGACAGATTCGTTAAGTGACAAGTTATTTTCAACAAGGTATTTTAGCTGTTCTAAAAATAATTTGTTATCACACATCCTAATCACTCCCTCTTATAGTTTGTATTCTAACATTTAGAGGGTGTTTTTGAAATCGTTTCCAATATTGTTTTTTATAGCTTTTTTCGATTGAAGATTACTGGTTTAATGCTATTTTTATATGACTCTATATTTATACAAATAAATTCATAATGAACCTGAAAGTTATGGTTTAGAATTTTTTATTGTATATAGATTTCTAATGATTATTATTCCCATTCTCTACAAACTCTAACTTATTTTTATTCAGTTAATTTAGAGGGAATACATGTTAAGATTTCTGAAATCAATTATTATTTATTAATTTTTTTCTGCTAAATATCATGAATGCTCTCACCGATTGATTAATCAAGAATACTTTATATGATAGCTACAAAAAGAAAGGTGTGATTATAATGAAGTGGAGAAATTATGGTTTATGGACATCTATTGCTTCTCTTTTATATATGGTATTTAAAGATTTAGGCCTACAAATTGATCTAACAAGTTGGGAAACTTATGTCACATCTGTTTTAGGTATTCTTGTTACATTAGGAATTATTTCCAATCCTGAAAATGGAAAAGGATTTTTCAATAAAAAAACAGACAATCCCATAACCCCTTCTGATATGACAAACCTACAGCCAACCAAAAATAACTTAAATCAATCCGTAGAAACAACAACCACATTCTCTGAAGAAGCTGTTCCTGATCGTAAATACGAACCTTATGAAAAATAAAAATAAAATATATTTATATCATGCTCTTTAATCACAATGGAATTAGCAGCTTAAAGGAAAACATAAAACGATAGTCATCAATTGACTATCGTAAATATATTTGTTTATTGAATGGTACTGTGCAAGTACCTTTTTTGTTTTAGAAATAGAAGAAATCTATTTTTCATTTTCAATTTTTTCGATTTTAACAATCCCATTAATATGATTTTCAGATTCTACATAAGCCACAATCTTGTCTTTCACTTCAAGTTTTTCTGTTAAAGGATGTTTAATATTCTCGCTATTAAATTGTATTTTAGTTTTCCCATCTGTTGATTTTCCATGATATTCATTACCATCAACTTTTGTAATAACATAAGTAAAGGTTTTATAATCTTCTTTGATTTCACTTGTTGTTACTTCTTTAGATGTTCCTCCGGCGTCTGGCTTAATAAAGACAATACAAATCCCTAATAAGACCCCTGTTAAAACGAGTAAAAGAATTAGTTTTATTTTCATCATTACCTCCATATCGAAAAAACTGTCCCGAAATTGAACAGACAGTGCAAATAATAACCTGATATATGATGTATGATAAAAATATAAAAAAAGAACGGCTAGCGCCTCTAAAAAATATTAATAAGAACAAAAGCCCCCAATTAATTAAAATGGGGGCAATGTCTTGAAAGTCGTCTCAATAAAAAACAACTTTAACTTCAATTACTTTTATGTTCATTTAATACCAAATCTTGGCTTTTTATTGTTAGAAGATCTTCTCGATTATATCTGTCCGTTAGTAATAACCTCATCGCTTGAGAACGGATAGACTTTTCAATTATGTTCCGAACATAGCGACCGTTACTAAACTTTGATGGATGTGTTTCCGTTTTAACAGCCATTAAATGTTCTTTGAGTTTGATCTCTGCATCTTGGTGAAATCGGTATTCTCGTTCTGACATCATAAGTTCCGAAATATCCATTAAGTCGTCCACAGAATAATCAGGAAAATCTACAACAAGTGGAAACCTTGATAAAAGTCCTGGGTTTAAAGACAAAAAGTTTTCCATTTCACGTGGGTATCCGGCTAATATTAATACAAAATCATGTTGCTTATCTTCCATATGTTTGACCAATGTATCAATTGCTTCCTTACCAAAGTCTTTTTCTCCTCCTCTTGCAAGAGAATAGGCTTCATCAATAAATAATATCCCACCAAGTGCTTTCTTAATTAAATCACGAGTTTTTTGTGCAGTATGCCCAATATATTCTCCAACGAGATCTGCCCTTTCTGCTTCAATAAGATGTCCTTTTGATAAAACATTCATTTGAAAAAAAAGTTTTCCAACTAATCTTGCAACAGTTGTTTTTCCTGTACCAGGATTTCCTTTAAACATCATGTGAAGTGCTTGCTTTCCTACTTTTAACCCCTGTTCTTCACGCTTTTTATTTATAAAAATCCAAGCGTAAATTTCTTTTATCATTCTCTTCATTTCATTCATCCCGACAAGTGAGCCCATTTCTTCCTCAATTTCCTTTAAAATCGCGTGCTTGACCTCTACCTTAGGAATTTTCAAGTCATATGAAGAGGAGCTGACTTCCACTTTTTCTTTTGATTGATTGTTTAAAATTATATTTATTTGTCCATTTGTTTTATATGTGAATGCTTGATCACGTTCCAAAGACCTTCACCTCACTATCTGTTACTTAGTATACGTGAGCTTTTTAAAAATTTGACTATGGAATGAAATTGTCCAAATGGCAAACGCAAAAAAAGAGGAATTTTGTTGGTTTCTGCGCTTTCCCAAGAAATATCCATTCCTTTATCTATATTCAGTTTTCCATAAAATAAAACCTTGAGATCTATTTAAATGATAAATTTCAAAAAATAAAGGGAGTTGATGTTTTTTCATCAACTCCCTTACTTTTATTGCTCTAGTTCTATTTGTATGTTTTTTTGTGGTGAAAATGTTGAGATAGCATGTTTGTAAATAAGCTGTTGCTTACCCTCTGTTTCTAACAATACTGTAAAGTTATCAAAGCCCTTAACAAGGCCCCTTAATTGGAATCCATTTAATAAAAAAACAGTTACAAAAGTTCCATCCTTACGAAGTTGATTAAGAAATTGATCTTGAATATTAATTGATTGCTTCATGTTTCGTCCTCCTCTTTTATCTATACCTTTTAATTCGATTAAAGTTTCAGCTTTCCTGCTATGTATGTAAAAATTTCATCCACCTTTTGTTCATGATTTATAGGTGGGGTCATATTAAACCATTTAACATCCATTTTATTTCGAAACCATGTTAACTGACGTTTAGCATATCTTCTTGAATTCTGCTTTAATTGGATTATTGCATCTTCAAGTGTTGTTAAACCATCAAGGTAATCATAAATTTCTTTGTAGCCTATTGCTTTTATTGCCTGTGTATCACGTATGCCAATATCATACAGCTGCTTAACTTCCTCAATGAGTCCTTGTTTGATCATAGAATCAACACGTTCGTTAATCCTGGCATATAGAATATCTCTGTCCATTGTTAAACCAACTAAGGCTACATCATACAAAAGTTGGCTTTCCTGTTGTTTCAGATGCTCTGCCATCGTCACACCGGTACAATGAAAAATTTCTAAGGCTCTAATAACTCTTCTTGTATTATTTGGATGGATTTTAATAGCAGACTCCGGATCAACATCAACTAATAATTGATGTATGGCATGTTCACCATTAACTTTTAGGTCTTCTTCAAGCTTCTTCCTAAATTCAGGATCTGATGGAGATTCAGTAAACTGATAATCATATAAAACAGATTGTATGTATAAGCCTGTCCCTCCAACAATCATTGGCATTTTGTTTGCTATAGTAATGTCATCAATTAAGGGTCTGACTTTTCCTTGAAATTCAGCTACTGAAAAATCGTCATCTGGATTTTTAATATCTATAAGATGATGAGGGATACCCTCCATCTCATCTACATTTATTTTGGCTGTTCCAATGTCCATGCCTTTATAAATTTGCATTGAATCCCCACTAATAATTTCACCATTTAATCGGTGGGCGAGGTCAATGCTAAGCTTCGTTTTTCCAACTGCTGTTGGACCAATGATGACGACGATTTTCTTTCTATTCAAAAACAACCACTCTTTCACATCAAATAGATTCTACGTTCATCATCTTATCATGTGTATGATATGAACACCAGATTATTGTTACCTTTTTAATATAATTGTAAACATTCTATTAGTATTTATTTTTGCACAATGTTTTAAACAATGTAAACAACAATATTATATAAGACTTTAAATTACGAAGTATTCTTGTTTACATAATATTATTATTTTCAGAGGTTTCTCCCTAAAAGGAAAAAGCCCTCTAAAAAGAGGACTGTTTCTCCAGTTCATATTATTTCTTATGTTTTTTACATTACTCGTTTAAACATCTTCTCCATTTCATAAGTTGAATAATGAACAATAATTGGTCTTCCATGAGGACAAGTAAATGGATCAGTTGTTTTTCTTAACGTTTCAAGCAATGCAAAAATCTCATCATTCCGTAAGTGATGATTCGCTTTGATGGAAGCTTTGCAACTCATCATAATCGCTGCTTCTTCACGGAGTTTCTTAATATTTATCTTCTTTTCATCGAGTACCTGCTGAATGATTTCCTCAATTGTATCCTTTTCTTCTCCTATAGGAAACCACTGTGGATGCGATCTTACAATGTAACTATTCCGACCAAAAGGCTCAAGAAATATACCCACTTGTGCTAATGTATTTAGATGTTCTTCAATAATCATTGTTTCATCTGTAGAGTATTCAAATGTTAGAGGCACCAGAAGCTCTTGAACCTCCGAGTGAACCTCTCCAACTTTTTCTTTAAAGAATTCATATTTAATCCGCTCTTGGGCAGCATGTTGATCTATGATAAAAAGCCCTCGATCATTTTGAGCTAATATATATGTTCCATGCATTTGACCAATCGGATATAAGACAGGTACTCGTTCTTGTTGTTGTTCTTGTTGTTGTTCTTGTTGTTGTTCTTGTTGTTGTTCTTGTTCTTGTTTATCATCATAAGAAAGGTTTTCTTCAAAAACCTCTTCTTCATGATGAATTGTTCTTGTTTCAATTACATGATGAGATTCTTGATCTATTTGATCTTGATGTTGCCAACTAGCATCCATTTTATTATAAAGCTGTTCTTCTTCATTATCTAATATTGGTGTATTCTGTATAATGGATGGTTGTTGAATAGCTGATGTCTTTTCAACAACCTCGCTACTATGATCGAAGGTAAACTGTTGCTGCTCATCATTTGACTTCACTTTTGTCATTTTAGGAGATTCTACGGACGGTATAAGCTGCTGTTTTTTTAACACATCTTTAATTCCATTTGTAATAAGTTCATTTAATTCTGCTTCCTTACTTAACCTCACCTCAAGTTTTGATGGATGAACATTCACATCAACTAATAATGGATCCATTTTTATTTCTAAAAACACAATGGGAAAGCGTCCAATTGGAAGCAATGTATGATATCCATGCTGAATAGCCTTAACAAGAGAATAATTTTTTATAAATCGGCCATTAATGATCGTTGATATATAGGTACGAGAAGCTCTTGTTATTTCAGGTAAAGCAACATAGCCATTTACTTCAAAATCCAACGACTCTAACGTTAACTTTTTCATTTTTTTTGCAATGGAAAGTCCATAGATTGAAGCCAAAACCTGGCGGACATCCCCATTTCCATTCGTGTGAAGAAGCTTCTTACCATTATGAATTAAGCGTATGGAAACCTCTGGATGTGCAAGTGCGATTCGGTTCACAATGTCCGTAATATTTCCTAATTCCGTATGAACAGTTTTCATGTATTTCAACCTGGCTGGTGTATTGAAAAAGAGATTTCTAACAGTGATATCCGTTCCTTTTCTACTTGAGGTTGATTCATGTTTTTCAATTTTCCCACCCGATAAAATCAGATTTGATCCTGCGCCTTCTCCTGTACTTGTTTTCATATCAAGCAGCGAGACCGATGCAATACTAGGTAGCGCCTCTCCTCTAAAGCCGAGAGTCCGAATGCGAAAAAGGTCATTTTCATCTTTTATTTTACTTGTGGCATGACGGTGGAAAGCATTTAGACAATCATCAGGTTCAATTCCATCACCATTGTCAACAATTCTAATCTTACTTAAACCAGCTTCCTCAATATCAATTTCCACAATCGTACTGTTTGCATCTATTGCATTCTCTAATAACTCTTTCACAACAGAAGCAGGTCGTTCAACGACCTCTCCCGCTGCAATTTTATTGGATAACATATCATCTAGGCGAATTATTTTTCCCAATCATCTCACCGCCTTCTTGCATATTATTTTACCTTTTTCTGCAATTGATATAGTGCATTGATAGCATCAAGAGGTGTCATTTCTAAGAGATTCATAGATTTTAATTGATCAACAACATTTTGTTCTTTCTTAGTTAGAGTTTGCACTTTAGTCGCAGGTTGTCGTCCATCATCCGGGAACAGAGAAAGCTGAGAATCTATAAAAGATTTTTCTTGTACCATTTCACTCTTCTTAGGTGTGACAGAATTTGTACCTTTATTCTCTTTTTCTAGATCCTTCAATATTTCTTTCGCACGTACAATTAAAGATTTTGGGAGTTCAGCAAGTTCTGCTACATGTATTCCATAACTTTTATCTGCTGCACCTTCTTCAATTTTGTGTAAAAACACAACTTTTCCATTTTCCTCAATGGCTTTTACATGAATATTTTTTAACGATTGTAATTGTTCTTCGAGAACTGTTAGTTCATGATAGTGTGTTGAGAATAATGTTTTAGCGCCTATTTTTTCATGAATATGCTCAATAATAGCTTGTGCTAGAGCCATACCATCATAAGTTGAAGTTCCTCTGCCGATTTCATCAAACAATATTAAGCTTTGAGAAGTAGCATGAGCAATGGCATTTTTAGCTTCAAGCATTTCTACCATAAACGTACTTTGACCTGATATTAGATCATCAGCTGCACCAATGCGCGTGAAAATTTGATCAAATATAGGTAAAACAGCTTTCGAAGCAGGTACATAGCAACCTATTTGAGCTAGTATTGACGTTAAAGCTATTTGACGCATATACGTGCTTTTCCCTGACATATTGGGTCCTGTGATAAGCAGCATATGTCGTTCATTGTTAAAATAACAATCATTTGCTACGTATTCCTGAGTATCCATTACTTTCTCTACAACTGGGTGACGGCCATTCTTAATAAATAGTTCATTAGATAAAGAAAATGCAGGCTTGCAATAGTGACGATTTTCACTTACAGTTGCAAAACACTGAAGTACATCTAATTCACTAAGACGTTTAGCTAAGCCTTGTAATCTAGGAATATATTGTTTAATTTTTTCTCTAATTTCAACAAATAATTGATATTCTAATTCTACAATTTTTTCTTCTGCCTCTAAGATTAGTGACTCTTTTTCTTTTAGAGCTGGAGTAATAAAGCGTTCAGCATTAGACAATGTTTGCTTACGCTCATACATGCCTTCTTCTAAAAGGTGAAGGTTTGCTCTGGTTACTTCGATATAATAGCCAAAAACTTTGTTATAGCCAATCTTCAGTGACTTAATTCCTGTTTTTTGTCGCTCTTGCTGTTCAAGCTGAGCAATCCAGGTTTTTCCGTTTCGGCTGGCATCACGATACTGATCTAATTGCTCGTTATAACCATCGTTTATAATGTTCCCTTCCTTAACGGATAGAGGTGGGTTTTCAATTATCGAACGTTCTAATAAATTTGTTAAATCCTCACAAGAATCTAGCCTTTCTACAGAAAATGTCTCACTTTGTAAAGATTGACATAGACTTTCTATTGCTGGAACCTGCTGTAACGATTTTTTAAGTTGAATAAGGTCTCTAGCATTTACATTACCAAAGGCTACTCGACCAGCTAGGCGCTCTAAATCATATACTTCCTTTAATAATTGCCTTAGATCTTCTCGTTCGAAAAAGTGTTCCATTAAAGTTTCAACCATTGACAATCGCTTTTCGATTTTCACCTTATCTACAAGTGGCTTGTCTACCCATTGTTTTAAGAGTCTTCCACCCATTGCCGTCTTTGTTTCATCTAACAACCATAAAAGCGAACCTTTTTTCCCTTTTGAACGAATTGTTTCTGTTAGTTCAAGATTTCTTTTTGAAAAAAGATCGATCTTCATCGCATCATGAAGATAATACACTTTTAGTTTTTGCAAGTGATCTAAACTACGTTTTTGAGTCCGTTCTAAATAGGATAATAGTCTACCAAATGTTGTAACCAGCCGTTGATCGTTTATTTCTTCAACTAGTGAAGAAAACTGTTCTGAAATTGATGATTCTATTTGATAGGATAAAGTTGCTTGACATCGATCTATAAGCTGCTTTTTCCAGTTTTCTTGAAGATCATTTAGAATCACTATTTCTTTTGCACCTACAGAATAGATTTCGTTTAATAAATCATCAAAACTTGAACAATATGCGACAAGGTTTTCACCCGTTGTTAGATCACTTAATGCCAAACCAAATTGAGAATCAAATTCGGTTATGGAAGCAATATAATTGTTCTCTTTTTCTTGAATTCCTTTTCCATCCATTACAGTACCTGGTGTAATAAGTTGAACAACTTCTCTTCGAACTACACCTTTTGCCTGCTTCGGATCTTCCGTTTGCTCGCAAATAGCAACCTTATAACCTTTTGTAATCAATTGTTCAATATAGTTAGGAGCAGAATGATAAGGAACCCCACACATTGGTATTCTTTCTTCTCCGCCTCCATCACGGCTCGTTAAAGTAATTTCTAATTCCTGTGATGCCTTAACAGCATCTTGAAAAAACATTTCATAAAAATCTCCTAAACGGAAAAATAAAAAGGCATCTTGATAATCTGCCTTAATCTTTAAATATTGCTGTATCATTGGCGTGTAAGTTGCCATGTTTATCCTCCAATACCACTGTTAACGTTCTATATAGGTTATTTTCCATTCCGTAAAATCTATATCTATGGTGAAAGTAAGCCTTTTTTCAATATCCTCCATTATAACATAAATCGACAATTTCTAGTGAAAGTAGGAGGTTGGAAATTTTCGTAACAATCATTAATATATTATGATCTTTATTGTTCTAATTTTAAAAGCTCAAGAGAAAACAAAAAAACTAGGAGGTTGCTTCCCCCTAGTTACTCTTCTACATCTCCAACTAAAAACTCAGGATTCAAGTCTTCAAACTCATCTTCTAATTCTTCTTCCCAACAATCATCATCATCGCAGCCTTCTGGATTAACGTGTACACAAACTTTAGTTTCACCAATAACCTCTGCAAGATGTTCACGTTCCGCTTGAACAATAATTTTATTTCCATTTGGTGAAATTGTTACTTCTAAACAGTTTGGTTGTTGAAGTGCCTTACAAATTACTTCATGTTCATCATCAATAAAGTTATCATCTTTATATCTAAGCTTAATCACATCTACATAATCTACACGTTCTGTAACAACTTCAGTTTTTGTGTTTTCGTTGTAAGAATACCAAACATTAATATCATAAGTACCTTCAACTTCAACTGTTTTACCTTTCTTATGCGCATCATAGTTATGGTTAATAATCCAACCACCTAAAATGCTCGCAGGTTTTTGCGATGGTGAAATCGTATGTGTACATTGTGAAAATTTACGTCCTTTTGCAACAACTGCTTTTGTAATAATCTCTCTGTATTCAGACATTCGAGCATACCCTCCTCAATGAATCTTCATTTAATCCTATGCTAGGCTAGTAACATATGTGCTAATTAATTAAATGAATTTATGACATGTTACGCCAATACATGTAACGTATAGTACATTGTATGCTGGGTTGACAGAATATGTGCCTAAAAAAGTAAAAAGGTGCATGTGTAAGTAAAAAAATTTGCTTAAATTTCTTTCCAGCGCCTTTATCATGTAAAACAAATGTATACTTCACTCTCAACTATGTTATTATTCCGTGTTTAACGGGAAAAGTAAAAAAGTCATTATTTAGTTGAGTGTTCAAAAAAATCTATGTGAAACCTGAGGAAGATATGCACTTCTTCAATGAAATTTTTATACAAATTCTTATATTACTTGCAATATCAATTGCTGTTATAGCCATTGCGAAGCGTGTTAAAAGCCATATTTATTTTTTCCTCACTAATTTAAGAGCTATCTATCAAACCTCTTATTATAAAAATTGGAGTGATTTCATCGCAAAGGAAAGACACATAAAAAGGCAATCGGTTCTTTTAACCGATTGCCAAAGTTTAAATTATGAACAGCTGCTGCCGCCTTTAGAGCTTCTTACTTTCGAACCAGTTTCACCTGCTAAAAGGTCACCACCAGTTGAAGTAATGATTTCATTTGTTACTTTATTAGAAATTGTATGAGAAACTAGTTGAAGTAAGTCGTTTACTTCAATTTGTGAATCTTTAAATTCCTGGATAATTGGAATTTCATCAAGTTCACCTTGAATTTTGTCAATTTTCTCTTCTACTTGCTTTAATGCTTCATGTTTACCATAGTGTTGAAAATTAACTGCTTGTTTTTGTAAGCTTTTAATACTTGCGATCATCTCACGAACTTTTTGATTATCATTTAGCTGAGCTTCCGCACGTTTAAAGAAATCAACTTCTTTTGATTCTGAAATCATTTGTGCAAGTTCACGAGCTTTTACTACGATATCGTCTTTTGTATATACTTTTGTCATCTTAATTCACCTCAACCGCTTCTTCTACCATTTCTCCATCTAGCGTCCATGTTTTAGCTTTTATAATCTTAACTTTAATAATTTTACCAATTGCTGATTTCGGAGCTCTAAAGTTTACAAGCTTACTTTTTTCTGTGTAGCCTGCAAGAACATCTGGATTGTTTTTGCTCTCACCTTCTACAAGAACATTCACAATTTGACCTTCATATTCTTTTAATTTTTTTGCAGAGGTTTCATTTACAACTGCGTTTAAACGTTGGAGACGTTCTTTCTTAACCTCCATTGGTACATTATCCTTCATTTTAGCTGCTGGTGTGCCTTCACGTGGTGAGTAAATGAACGTATAAGCACTATCAAATTCAACTTCACGATAAAGGGATAGTGTTTCTTCAAATTGTTCTTCCGTTTCATTCGGGAAACCAACAATAATATCTGTTGTTAAAGAAGCGTTAGGCATTGCTTCTTTAATTTTACGAACTAGCTCTAAATAGCTCTCACGTGTATATTTACGAGCCATAATTTTTAATATTTCAGAGCTACCTGATTGAACCGGTAAGTGAATATGATCCAGAAGGTTTCCACCTTTTGCTAACACTTCAATTAAATGATCATCAAAGTCACGAGGGTGACTTGTAGTAAAGCGAATACGAGGAATGTCAATTTTATGAATTTCATCCATTAAATCGCCTAATCCAAATTCCATATCCTCGAAATCCTTACCGTACGCATTAACGTTTTGACCAAGAAGCGTAATTTCTTTATAGCCTTGTGCAGCTAAATGGCGTACTTCCTGGATAATTTCTTCAGGACGACGGCTGCGTTCTTTACCACGTGTATAAGGAACGATACAATACGTACAGAACTTGTCACAGCCATACATAATATTAACCCACGCTTTAATGTTACCTTTACGAACTTTTGGAAGATTTTCAATAACATCTCCCTCTTTTGACCATACTTCAACAACCATTTCTTTTGAAAGATAAGCTTCATTCAAAATTTGTGGTAAACGATGAATATTATGTGTGCCAAAAATCATATCAACAAAAGGATGTACCTTAAGAATACGATTCACAACCGATTCCTCTTGTGACATACAGCCGCAAACACCTAATAAAAGATCTGGTCTTTCTTTTTTTAATGTTTTTAAGTGACCTAATTCACCAAACACTTTGTTTTCTGCATTTTCACGAATAGCACATGTGTTTAGAAGAATAACGCTTGCATCTTCAACACCGTCTGTTGGCTCATAGCCCAATGCCATGAAAATCCCTGCCATTACCTCTGTGTCATGTTCATTCATCTGACACCCATATGTGCGAATATAAAACTTACGGCCTTGTCCCATTCCTTTAAATTCTTCTGGAATCGAAAATCCATCATATTTTACATCTTCTTTTCCACGCTTCTTCGCATCTTTTAGAGAAGGCGGCATATATACGGCTTGGAAATACTGGCTGTAGTCCTTTTCGGATTTTTTGTCCGATGGGTTTACTTGAGTACTTTCCTTACGCTGTTGTTCATTCATTATGCAATTCTCCTTTCAAATTGCGCTTATTATAATCTTTTAAAAGTGCAATTCTTAATTCACTAACTTAAAATATATAGAAACATACAACTTAATAGTATATCGATAATAGCTTTAGAACACAATCTTTTAACCATACTGTAAAGAATTGTACATGTTTTTGCGACAAAATGCGAATCTATTTTTTTACATTCGTATCTTCAAAAAGAAATTGTACTTTGTTATCCTTCCATTCAAGTCTTGCATCAAAGGTTTTATCACCCTTTTTAAATCCTTTAATAACATTGGACTGACCTTCACTTAACAATTTTTGAGCATTTGTTTGTGAGATTTTTTTACCAAGTATTTTTTTCGAAATTGTAAATCTGCATTGATTTGTTTTATAGTTTGAACAACCGTAGAACTCTCCTTTGTCAACTACATTTCCATCACAGAACTTACATTTTCCTATTTTCTTTCCTAAAGAATATTTCGAAGATGTTCTCTGAATTGATTCTACTTTCAAACCTTCAAAACTCCAACTTGTAGAGATTTCTATAGCATCCGATACTATTTTAGTTGACAATTTTTTTGTCTGTTCCATAAAAACGGATGGAGATGCCTGACCTTCTCCAATTTCTGATAAGCGTTGTTCCCATTTTGCTGTCATTTCAGGTGAAGCCAAAATATGATTTCCTACTGCTTCAATAAGAACTTTTGCTTTATCTGTTGCAAATACTTGATTTCTTTTTATTTCGATATATTTACGATCTTTTAGCATTGTAATAATTCCAGCTCTGGTTGCTTCAGTTCCTAAGCCTTCTACCTTACTTAGTACTTTTTCCAATTCATCATTATCAAGATATTTACCAGCAGTTTTCATTAAGGTAATTAATTGTCCTTCTGTATATCGTTTTGGTGGCTGGGTTTTTCCTTCCTTTGTTTCCACCATATCAACACGCCCGGAATCACCCTTTTCAAGATTTGGTAAAATCTCATCCTTATCCTTGTCATTTTGATAGATGACTTTACGCCAGCCTTCTTGAATTTGCTGCTTCCCTTTTGTTATAAATTCTGCACGTCCATCAACAAGGGTTGTTAATGTAGAATAATCAAAAATTGCCTTTTCATAATGGGCAGCGATTAGCCTTCTAACAATCATGTCATAAATTTTTTCCTCATCAGAAGAGAGCTTTTTAGGATCCCTAACTTGCTCTGTTGGAATTATTGCATAGTGATCTGTTACCTTTTTTTCATTCACATATCGAGGGTTTTTTAAGATTGATGAAACTGGCAAAGGAAAGAGTTCTTTATATTGATCAAATCCTCTTAGCTTCTGTAGAATCTCTGGAAATTGTTCTGCTTCTCCCTCTGTTACATACGTTGAATCACTTCGGTATCTACAAAAAAGGGGACTTAATGAAAGTGGACTTAATGAAGTTAGGTTTAAAGCTAAGAACTAATAGGAATAAATTTATTATATTACATTTAGTAAATAAGCATCTATACATGTTTATTTCTTTATAAAGATTGTTTTAAAGGGGGGATTAGTTTAGCAGTTAAGGGTACAGAATGAGGAATGGTATGTTGATATGAAATTATTAAAATAGGGAGAAGATGTATTTTTATTGGATAAATAAAGGATGTGGAATAATAATGCATACACAAAATACTCATACAATTTAAAGACCTTCTTATAAGTCAGATAGAAAAGTTAATGAATTAAGATTAAATAAATTTTACAGTTAAAAGTAATGGGCCTTCGAAACATTGGTGGAAGTAAATTCTAATTGTTTAATAAAAAGCACATCATAGTGGGATAAATAATTTATATTCATTGTCTTTTGATGTTAAAAAGCAGAATTGAAAAATAACAAATGAGAGTAGTAAAAGGGAACTGACTTATTTGATTTAGGTCTATTAGAAAGTGCGAGTTAGATGAATAGAGCAGAAAGTATAAATGTCAGGGGCTGTCAAATAAAGTGTGTAAGTCCTAATTTACTCCATATACTTTAGGACTCGGTCTTTGAGGTTTTCGTGGAGTAAAAGTTGATTTATTACCATGGACCAGTTTTGAATAAACCCAACACTCCATTTCTTTTCTAATTCTTGAATACGTAAATATAGGACTTTGAACAGGGCATTTTCATTTGGAAATGCTCCTTTTTTCGTCACCTTTCGAAAGCTAGAATGAATGCTCTCTACGGCATTTGTGGTGTACATTACTTTGCGAATGGCACTCCCGTAGTCAAAAAGTTGCTCCACATGGTTGAAGTTGCGAACCCATACATCCACAGCACCTGGATAAGAAGTCCACTGTTTTTGAAAGGCATCGAAGGCGCTATGACAAGCTTTCAGACTAGGTGCTCCATACACCTTTTTTAAAGAAGCTGTAAAGGCTTTATACTCTTTAGTAGGAATATATTTAATGGAATTTCGAATCAAATGGACCATACAACGCTGCACAATCAGGTCAGGAAAAATGGCACGAGCACCTTCTTCTAGTCCACTTACTCCATCCATTGATAAGAAAAACACATCCTCTACACCACGTGATTTGATCTCATCAAAGATTTGCATCCATTTATGTTTACTTTCTGTTTCATTCAACCATATACCAAGGATTTCTTTCTTTCCGTCCATCGTATAACCTAGAATCGTATATACTGCATATTTCTTCGTCTCATACTGATTTCGTACAGTAGTGAACATGCAGTCTACGAACAAAAATGCATAACAGGGGCTTAAAGGTCTGGAATGCCATTCTTCTAGATGGGGTAGCATCAGTATAAGGGGATTCACAACGATAAGGAATTTCCAATATAAAAATCCTGATTTCCCATTCCCTAAACTGAGAAATTCGGCCTTTTTTTCGTTACCCAATAAAGAGGTACAGCCGACAAAATGCTGATATTATAGGCTAAGGCATTTTTTATATCCTAAGTGGACGTAGGGATGGAGTTCAAAATCTAGGTATAAATAAATATTCTCCTAGAAAGTACGTTCCGATCCTAATGGTGATATGTGCGGGAGAAAAACGTTACCTGATCGTACAAGATTTCTTAACTCGGTAAGAACAGACAACGCATAATTGGCGATTTATATTCCCATCATCATAAACGTGCTTTTGCCAGCGATTTGAGAGAAAGTTCAAAGGTGCGCCTTCTGGAATTCTTCGTTTATTATTTTTTGTTCATCTCTTTAATGGTCACAATAGCGTGAAGCAATGACTCTCCTGATTTTATATAGAAGTGATTTCTAAGGCATCTAACAATGTTGGGGTATGTTTACGTAAGTAGTTAAGAACGCGGTTGTTCTTACCTAGTAATTTGATTTTGGTTATACTTTGAATTTTTAAAGGTTACTATTATTTTCTGTGGCTGTTTCACAACGCTTTATTTAGTTGGTTTTCTGGATATAAATCAAATATTAGGTAATTATATAAAATATGGTAGCAAAAAGGAAAAACGAGATGGATAGTTAAAACAATAATGGGGTAAGAGGGTTGAAAATGGATCAAAATAAAGCAAGTTTTTCTACTATATTTGTTCTCTCTATGATGAGTATAGGATTAATGAACCATGTAATGGTGATACCCATGTTACTAAGCACAGCAAAGAGGGATTCTTGGATATCTGTACTAATTTCAGGAGTTTTATTTTTGGGGTGGCTTGTTTTTCTACAAGTAATTATTAAAAAAACAAATTACTCCCATTTATTTACTTGGATGAAGGACCGAGTTGGTAAAGGTGTTGCTTGGGGTCTTTCTTCGGTTGCCTATGTTTTTATCCTTTTATTAATTGGAGTTACCTTAAAGGATATGATTGTTTGGACAGTTACTTCCTATTTCCCTCAAAGTCCAGTTTTCATCTTAGCCATAGTTTTTCTAATCATTTGTTTTTTTGCTGCGACATCTAGCTTTGCTACCCTATCTATTATTTCAGGTTTTTTACTTGTTTTTGTTATTGCTTTAGGTTTTTTTGTCATGAGCCTAAATATTCCTCATAAGGATTACGCTCAAATATTCCCTATATTAGAACATGGTTTGAATCCTGTTTTGAAAGGCGTAATCTATAGTTCAGGTTCTCTAATGGAAGTTTCACTTATACTTTTCTTACAACACAAATTAAAACCCAACATTAAGGTTCGAAGTTTACTTTTTCTCGGAATTATCTTAATAGGGTTAACCCTAGGTCCCTTGTTAGGTTCAATTGCTATTTTTGGTCCAGAAGAGGCTGCTAATCAGAGGTATCCGGCATACGAGGAATGGCGATTATTAAAAATTGGTAAATATATTGAACATGTAGATTTTTTTTCTATTTATCAATGGCTGTCAGGTGGATTTATAAGAATAAGTTTAGGTTTGTTTATAATTGGACAGCTATTTCCATTTGAGAACGATAAGAATAGACATTTATTAATAGGGTTTAGCTCACTAATTACATTGTTGATGGTTCTTCTACCTATTAGTGATATGCAATTTGTTCGCTTTTTGCAAAATATATATTTTTATTTATCGCTTCTATTTTTAATTATCTTTTCTTTAAGCATTGGGTTATTAGCCTTTTTAAAAGAGAAAAGGGGAGATAATTCTTGAAATTTAATAAATATAAAAAACAAAAGGAACTGAACTCTTATCATACTACCTTTCAGAATACTGATGAAGTAAATGAAGAGAAAATTCGTTCAACTTATCAAAAAAGTGAGGATGTTAAAGTTGTACTACATAAATTTACTGATGAACAACAAGAAATAGATACCATATTTATCTATTGTGAGAATTTGGTTGATAAAAAACAAATAAATCAAATCATTATTCCACAACTAAAAAAAATGACAACAAAAAATTACTATAAAATATTCAAAGATTGCGTGGAATGGAATCAAGATGACCTGGAATGGACACCTTTAAAGGTGGAAACAGGGTTAAATTCCATCTCTTTAGAGATCTTCGATGGTAATTTAGTCATTTATTTTCCGGAATTTAGCGCTTTTTTTTCTGTTAGTGCATCCAATAAACCAAACCGTTCAACTGAACAATCCAATTACGAGGTATCTGTTCGTGGCCCAAGAGATAATTTCACAGAGGATATCTCAACAAATATTGCACTAATTCGAAAAAGACTAAGGTCGCCAACGCTATCTTATCAAACTTATACGATAGGAACAAGAACTCAAACTAAGGTGGGATTATTATATCTAGAAGATGTGGTTAATACGGAGATGCTAGATACTATTCGGGAACGATTATCTAATGTTGAGATTGATGGAATTATTAGTTCAACTCAATTGCAGGAGATGGTGTCCAAACAATCACTTTCTATTTTCCCACTTTCTGCTGATACATCCAGACCTGACTTTGCAGTTGAATGTTTATTACAAGGTAGAATAATCATAGTAGTAGATGGCTCACCATTAGTCATTATTGCTCCTGTAACCATTACTTTTTTGATTAAAGCAGCAGAGGATTCACATTTTAATTATTTACCCATTTCATTAGCTCGATTTTATAGATGGGTGGGATTTCTTTTAGCTGTCTACTTACCCGGGTTTTGGATGGCACTACTTGCATACCATCAAGATCAAATTCCATTTCCTCTTCTTGCGACTGTAACTGTTGCAAGATCGGGGTTGCCATTTCCTGCACCATTAGAACTTATGATCGTTTTATTCCTGTTTGAAATGTTCCGTGAAGCTGGTCAAAGATTACCTTCCCCTCTTGGACAAACTCTCTCTGTCGTTGGAGGACTCATTATTGGAGACGCTGCAATTCGGTCGGATTTTATTTCTCCTTCGGTCATCGTTATTACGGCTCTTTCTGCCATCTCAGGGTATACACTAGTGAACCAAATATTAGCAAGTTCAATATCCATTCTTAGAGGATTTGTTCTTGTTTGCTCGATTTTTATGGGTTTATACGGTTTTATGCTTGGAGGATTTATGATTGTCATTTATATGGCAAGGTTACGTTCTTTCGGAATCCCTTACTTAGCTTTAGTATTTCCGAAGTCTAGTTCAGATCTTTTCAAGGCGCTATTTCGGTTACCATGGAAAAGTTATAGAGAACGTGTTAGTTATGTTCGTACGCGGGATAGTACAAAGACGGATGAAGGGGAGTGACAATCCTGAAACTACGTAGGTTCTTTTTAATTAGCATACTAACTCTCTTTAGTCTGGTATTATCGGGATGTTGGAATATCAAAGAAATACAAGATATTTACTATGTTGCAGCACTTGGAATTGACTATAAAGATGAAAAATATATAGCTTATGTTCAATTACTGGACTTTTCTAATGTGGCTAGACTAGAAGGTGCTAGACCTGATAAACAACCACCGATTTGGATTGGGAGAGGTGAGGGAATTACGATGACAGAAGCGTTAAATCAATTATACAAGGACGCACAACAAAGACTTTTTTGGGGACATGTGTCTACATTGATTTTGAGTAATAAATTACTTGAGCAAGATATCAAATCCTCTATTGATTTTATAAATCGATATAGAGAAATACGTTATAATATCCAATTTTATGCTACAAATGAATCCATTGAAGACGTACTTAAAACAAAATCATTTTTCACTTTATCTGGACTCTCGACGATTCTTCACGAACCAAATGAAAGTTATAAGCAAAGATCCTACATACAACCCATTCAATTTTTCCAATTTATTCGAGATAGCAATCCTGTTGGACAAACAGCTTTCATTCCTTCAATAAAAATATCCACTGAAAATTGGAAAGAGGAAGATAAAAAAGCACCATTGTTAAGAAATGACGGCGCTGTCTTTATAAGAAATAACCATCTACAAGGATGGCTTTCTGAATCTGATTTAAACGGTCTAAGATGGATAGATGAAAAAACTGTTCGATCTCCTTTGTGGATAGTTGAAGATGATCAACCGGTTGTTTCTATAGTATTAGAAAAACCAAAGGTGAGGATAACTCCAGTTATTACTAACGAACAAGTGAGATATAAAATTAACGTATCCTTACAAGCCGGAATAAACGAAAAGTTAAAAGAAATTAGTGAAAACAAGTTAGTTGCTAACACTGAAAAAATAATAAGAGCTGAGATTTTAAATACTTTTGAAAAAGGAGTGGAGATAAATTCAGACGTTTATAGGTTAGGTGAAATATTATATCGGGAGAACCCTCAGAGATGGAATCAAGAGATAAAAGAAAAGCCATTTTTTTTAAATAAGGATAGTATCGAGCATATCAACATACAAGTTAATTTAGTGAACTCAGGAAAATTGAAATACCAAGAAGGTCATTATTAGAGTGATTTAGCTAAATTTCACAAAAGTCAATTCTTTATGTATGGAATTGACTTTTTAATTATATTTCTGATAGCGTATAATATTTGCGTTTCGTCTGCAGAGTCCCATAAACACATTCTATTACTGAATATGTAATTTACTTCGGGATAACAGGGACCCAGAGTTCGTGTCTTGGTTTATGCTTCGGACCGTAATAACATTCTATACAAGGTAAATTTGCAAGTTCATACTCGGAGTTAGGAACCCACTCGGTATATAAACGTTTCCATGCATCTACTATGTTCGGAAATACTGCCCATGTACTTGCGGGTATAATAAGCGTCTCCATATTTTCAGGGGATTCCCCATCGTATCTTACGCCCATGAAATAGGAAAATTCTTCATCTGTTATGGCGGCTTCTTTTCCGCAAACCCCCAGAAGGCTTTCAAGCGTGCATTTTGGATTTTCCCATGACATAGCTACTAGTTCTTGCATAAATCCATCTTTTTTCGCGGTGTTCCAAAGCGTAGGGATTGTTTTAAATGCTCTGCTTGTTTTTACTGGCTTACTTTTTCCTACAATTCTTAATTCAAAATCAAGGTTTTCAATTCTGTAATCCATCTCGGTATCTCCTTTAATAGTAATTTGAAAGGATATTCTGGGAAAGGCTTTTAACTGTACCCCTCTATTATGAGCATTGGAAGGGGTTACTCCATGCATTTTTTGAAAAGCACGTGAGAAAGTATCAGAAGAAACATAACCATATTTAACTGCCACATCGATGATCCGAATTTCACTTTTTTGAATTTCAAATGCTGCGAGTGTTAACCGTCTACGTCTAATATATTTTGAGAGCGATACACCTGAGATTGAAGAGAACATTCTTGAAAAGTGAAACTCGGAAAATTTAGCTACTTTTGCAGTTTCTTTGTAGTCTATTTCTTTATTTTCAATGAAGTTTAACGCATGGTTCATTCTTTTAGCCAATTGTGAACATCAAGTAGAATGACACAATTTCTGCTATAATAACTGAAACACATTACTGGAAGTTATCATTCACATTTTATAGTGAATTGCATCCTCTAATAACAAGACATCTGTTAATCATTTTCTGATTTTATAAGGCAAAGATAAGTAACAAAGAGACAATAATACATTTTAATAAGTAAAATAATGTATTTTTGAGCTTTCTATATGTAGTTATTGAATTAAAACAGTTTAGTTAAAGTACATTTATTTGCATACTTATTTTCAACAATGTAATTCAAGAAGAAGTAGAAAAAGAAATTACCTCTATGCAATAATAAGCAAGGAATGGGGGGGATAAGTTATCCTTATGTTAAATACTATCTACCGAGGTAATTAATTGAACGAAGTTTGAATTTATTCAAAATAAATACCCTGTATTACTCTAGTATAATAGATTTGGTTCTTACAACAATCTATACATAGTTTCTTATGTATCTTTAGGTGAAAACTCACAAAAAATAAAGAAAATACAGTAAGGGCATTTTTTTTACCTCTTAACTTTGTTACAACAATAGGGATGCCAAATTCGACACCCCCTTGTTTAGATAGTTCTAATCGGAAGATTAGTTAATATTGTTTTTAATATATGATGACTTAATGTTATGAGCAAGTTCATCTAATATAGCTTTCTTCTTATTATTTGAAGAATGACAAGTTAATATAAGCAAATCCACTAATTCTGGTTGCATATTAGATATCTCCTGCAAATAATCCTTATCAAATTCTTTCATAACTTCATATAATTTGCTCATTTTAATGAAATTCCACATCAATTTTCTTTTTATTATTTGGTGTAGTCTTTAACATTTTTACTTCTAATACACCATTTTTATAGGTTGCTGATACTCCCTCGGTAGATACAAGACTCGGAAGTGTTATAGCTCGGTGAAAACTACCTGTGTAACGTTCTTTTCTATACATATTTTTTTCTTTTGTTTCATTTGTTTTGTTTATAGAACCGCTAATCGATAATACATTATTTTCAATATCAATGTTTACGTCTTCTTTTTTCTCAAGTCCCGGTATATCACAAGTTGCAACAACTTCATTTTCACTTTCATGCACATCTACCTTAATACTTCCAAAGTGCTCTTTGTCCCCACTAAAATCAAACGGTAGGTCAGAAAAGATACGGTCAAAATCTCTTCTTATATTTACTAATTGTCTAAATGGGTCATAAGGTGTTAATGCCATAGTTACATTCCTCCTTCATTTATCATTCATATTCTCTTCATTTCTCATGAAATTATTAGCTTATGTATTATTTTCCTAATTTTTTAACAATTCATTTTAACTCGCTCATTAGTAAACTTCAACAAGGAATTTCTGATGAACAACGTTCATATAATTAGATATAGGGAGTGATAAAAGTGCCACGAGTAAAATATACCGAAAGTGATGTTGCATTGATGGCAAGGATGATGAGAGCAGAAGCTGAAGGAGAAGGACGACTAGGGATGCTTTTGGTTGGTAATGTCATTGTAAACCGACTAAAAGCAGATTGTTTAGATTTTTTAAATTTAAGGTCAATAAGGGACGTGATTTTTCAAGTACAAGGAGGAAATTATTCTTTTGAAGCAGTACAAAAAGGGAATGTTTTTTATCAACGTGCAAGAGATGTCGAAAAAAGATTAGCACGAAAAGCATTAGATTATTGGAGAGAGCATCCTTCTAAATATGCTCTTTGGTATTTCAATCCATATGGTAAATGCCCACCTACTTGGTACGCTCAACCATTAGCAGGTCAATATAAACAACATTGTTATTATGAACCCCAAGCTAATACATGCGAAAGCGTTTATAGATGGTAAAGCAGCATACGAATTGATATGTATTAATAAATAATTTGTTATCGATTATTAAGCTTGTATCGAAGATTTCGAAGAATCATTGTTACAAGCTTATATTACTTGCTTATCTTCAATAGTCGTGTCTTTTAAAACGATTAGGGATTCAATCCTTGTTGTAGATAAGGTCTCGTTATCTTAATATAGTACTTGTACTTTTTTTGCTCCATCTCCATCTGAAAATGAACGCATCCGTTAGTGAAGTAAAGTTATCGCTTCAGCCTCCAACTGATACCATTTTTCCACTGTAATATTTATCTAAGTTATCCCACTAATTTTTAGACTCTGACTTTAGATACTTATAATACATTCTTCCATAAAAAAGGACCTTTTGTTTAAGGCTTAATGACAGGGTTGCTGCTCTAGACCGCAAATTATAGTTTTCCATCCTCTAATAAATAGATTACACTCAAGGAACAAACACCCTATCAGATAAATTCATAAAACGGATTCTCTGGTTCATCTTTTTTTAAATCCACATTATATTCACCAAGAAAATTGATGTGCTCCTATCCTAACAAATTTTATTTAGGACTTACATGTATGCCTTCACTCTCTCTCCAATCTGCGTAAAGTATACGCTTTACATTATCATATCCATTGTTAGTTAATTGGTTATCTAACCACTGTTGATCAAATCCGAGTTCATGTAAATTATCCCATAATATTTCCCCATCTATAATTAACGATGTTGGGAGATCTACTGAACTTTCTGGAAGATTGAGATCTTGCTTGTCTGGTTTTTGATACTTGGATTTTAATAATAAACTTATTTGCCCATTAGCTTCCAATATACCGTATTTGACTTCGCGAACTGAAAAGACATTATTTTGACGGAGTATACTCAATACTTGATTTACATCCAATTTGTTCTTTGTAAGTAACTTTCTGTCCATAACACCGTCTCGAATGATGATGTTAGGATTGCCTAATAAGAGAGAACGTGTCGATTTATTTTTTAGAGTCATAAACTCTATTCCCAACATAAGAAACGTCCACAATCCGATGGCATATAAAAAATGAAAAATCCCTACCTTATCTTCATAAATGGTATTTCCTAAAAAATCTCCAAGTACTAACACAAAAACTAAGTGAAACGGGGTTAACTGATAGATGGATGTTCTGCCTGTTATGATAATGATAAAAAATAAAGTGGCAAAACCAACGATGACTTTGATCGTCAGTAAACCAATATTAACTTCTTCCAAAGTTTTTTTCCTCCAATTTAAATTTTACTTAGTTGTAAGATCTTGAGGTTTAGATAAAGAGGCTAGTTTTAGTATTAAAGCTCGAGTTACAATTCCAACAATGATGTAATATATGAATGAATATCTGTATCTCCACTCTAAATAATTAACAAGTTTGACCCACTCGCAAAAGGGTTCACCTATAAAGGCATATGTTAGTGCCATAATGATCTGGGCTAAAATAAAAGATTTCCATGTTCTAAAATATTGATATAACAACATGTAAGCTACAGGTACCATTGAAAAATCAAAAGGAAAGGCCCGAGGAATAATAGGTAGGAATGCAATGGGGTAATCCCAAAAACTGTATTGTGCACCAACTACATCTAATAAGGTTGTTGTTATGATAATTATGGTACCAAACAACAAAATTTCTAAAATAATGTCTCGTTTAACGAGTTTAGACCATATAATCCAAGGTACAACTAAAAAACCAACTAATATCCACCATTCCCAAGTTAAAAATTCATTCTTTAGCCAATTATTTAATTCTAAAAGGTACAGTTTATCCTCTAATAAACGTATTTCCTTATCAAATATATTATCTATTGATATCATCCCTTATATTTAAATTAAAAAGTAACAGATATTTTTGAATTCAAACACTTTGAGCTGCCTGTTTAGTATTACCGTTTTTTAGTAATGAATTTCCATCGTAAAAAAGAAAAAAACCATATTGAAAGTTCTTCTAACACGGGTTTTCGACTCTTTTCAAATGAATCAGAAATATTTTAAAAACAATGAAATTTTTTAAATCTAGATTTAACATAGAACAATAAAAACAGGATACATCAACTCATAATAATGGAGAGAGCAGGCGAGAACCCTGTTCAACAATGCGCTCGGTCAGGGATCGTTGCAACAAGTCTTCAATTCTTAATGGTACAGAATCAGTAAGATCCCTCTCGAACTGCTCTGTGAGTTCCCTTGCCACATCAGCACTGTACACGACTTGACACACCTCATAATTCAGGCGAAAACTTCTCATATCATAGTTTGCTGAGCCTACGGCAGCAATCTCCTCATCGATGGTCAACACCTTCGCATGTATCATTCCTTTGTCGTACTGGTAGATTTGAACTCCAGCTTCTATAAGTTCTCCGTAATAAGTACGGCTTGCAAGACCCACGATTTTTTGATTATTGTGGCGAGGAACCAGCAATCTTACACGGACACCACGAGTTACTGCTGTCTTTAATGCCATGATAATATCCGTTTCTGGTACAAAATAGGGTGTTGTTAAATCAATAGTCTTGGTCGCCTGTGTTATACAGATAAAGTAAGCTTGCCGAATGACTGGGGTAGGAATTCCAGGGTTTCCTTCCAACGTATGGATATACGCTTTATGCAATGTCCTAGTTTTTCCGGATATGTCCATTTCTTTATCATCAAGGGTGCTCAACTCTGATCCCAATTCGGCTGACCATTTGGAATGATCTGCTCTGCCGATTGAATTGATTTTCGTTACCTCTGATTTTGTTTTCAAATTTGTTTTTGATTTTATCCTTTCCGGCACAGCGATTTCCCAATGAACATCAAAAACAGTCTGCAAGTCGCCTGTTGCTTCCCCTATAATTTGCAAATGAGTGTCCCTCCAAAATCCTACGTCTGGCTTTAATCCTGTATATTCATACCCAACGTTCATACCGCCAGTAAAGGATTCCTTTCTGTCAATCGTCACAATCTTACAATGATCCCGATAATTCCAATTGGACAAAATCCAGGGAAATCGCAGAGGAAATATTGTCCTGCATTCTATCCCTGCTTCCACCATCTGCCGGATTTTTTCACGCGGGAATTTATAACTCCCCAAGCTATCTCTCATAAAACGAACCTGCACTCCATTTAATGCTTTTTCGATTAGCAGTTCTGTGATTCGATTACCAATTTGGTCGTTCCGATAGATGAAATATTCCAGATCAATGGTTTTTTGGGCTTTTTGCAGGGATACAAGGAGTTGATCATATTTTGCTATCCCATTGTTAAACACTTGGACTTGGCCCATTCGAAGCCCATTCACAGTGAAATGCCGTAAAGCATTGGCAATTACCGATGCTGAAGCACCGAATGTCTCAGGTAATTTGTTAGATTCATTTTTAGAACAGGTCAATCTTTTTCGATGAATAAACTTAGGGTTTGATATGCTAAGATATAGCCAGAAACCAATGACAGGTAAAAAAAGGACGATTATTATCCAATTCAAAGCCTTGGCAGGCCGACGAACTTCCCAAATTGCTATGAATAAGATAAAGAACGTATTTAACAGGTATAGATAAAAAATCCACTCCAACTGGAATCCCTCCTTCTGTTTCTCTTAACATGTACAAACTATGTAACCAGTATACGTATGGAATATGAAGGGATTGTCTGTTATATATTATGGACTACCTTTATAAGAACTTGTATAAGATATTAAGAACGAAAAAAAGAGAATTAAGGTTGGGAAAGTTCTGACATCAAGAAAGGCGTAATGATCTGGCACTGTCCTAACTAGAGACTTAGTGATTTTGAAAATTACCATCTGGTAAATTCCTAAATATAGGTATAATTTTTTATAAATTTGGAAAATGAAAGTGGTAAATGCAATAAGGAGTAAATAAGAGAAAACATTAATTTATATTGGGAGGAAATCGTCTTAAAATTAGTCGTTAACATCTTTTTTGTTAATGGTTAATGAATGATCGGTATCTCTAACAGCAGCATAAAAAATATCTTTGATTTGAAGATATCCCTTTGCCTTTAGTTCTTCCTTTAACCACTTTTCATTTTTGTTGATTAATTTTAAATTACGCTTTTGCACTTTCCCTTCAATGACAACGGCTATGGGTAATCCGCGGTATTCCACTTTCATATGTAAATCTTTTGGAGTAATAGGAACTAATTCTTTTCTTGGAAAAATGCTAATTTCACCTGTTGCTTCCAAAATCGCATATTCAATATCGTGAATATCCGGATATCCTGATGTTCTTAAATTAGACAACAGCTCAGGTAAAGGATATCTACTTTCCTTTAAATTTCGATAGATAATTTTCCCGTGTTTAATTAGAATAGTCGGTTTTCCGATAATAAAAGGGTTTAACTTATTTAATAAACTTAACTTTGATATAAATAGATGAATGCATGTTATTACAATGATTCCAATAATCCCCTCCATCACTCCGTTTACTTTAATAGAACCAAAAGCTAAATAAGATAAAAAAAGAATCGCTCCAAAATCATGAGGGGTAAGTCGGGCTAGAGCTGATTTCCCTAAAATTTTTACTGCTACAATAAACACAATATAGATAAAAATAACTTTAACTAAAAAAATAGACACTTCTAACACCTCGTAAAAAAATTCACCTTAGTCCGAAATTGGACTAAGGTCAGACTGTAGACAAATCCC
>NZ_NUMC01000053.1:0-32039 GCF_002577655.1 Bacillus sp. AFS040349
CATAGCTTAAAAAATAAAAATGCAGGTTTGATCGTGACGAGTATGCCTATCTTAGCTGAAGCTATTGGAAACCCCTTGTTGGACCGATTTATGAAAGATTTGATTGTTCAGATTTTGGCGATGGTTGCAGAAATGGAACGGACAGAAAGTAAACGTCGTCAAGCCCAAGGTATAAAAATTGCCAAAGAAAAAGGAGTTTACAAAGGGCGTCCGTTACTTTATTCACCTAATGCAAAGAATCCACAAAAGCGATTAGTCTATCAAGAAGTCGTAAGAATGTTGAAATCCGGAACCCCAATTAAGCAAATCGCAGAAAAAAATGCCATTACTCGATCAACTGTTTATAGGATTAAAAAGGAGCTCGCAGAATAGAAATCTACGGGTTCTTAAACTATTTAATAGTAGTAGCGTCAGGAAATGCGGATTTACAACATTAAGGAAATTCAAATATAAAAAAAGCCTAATTTCTCGGTGTTGTAAGTGAGAAATTAGGCTTTTTTTACTCATGAAAAGCGCCCGATTGCTGAATAACTTAACTTCTATACATAAACACCCCCAAATTTTTCTCCCTACAACAAACTATTTTTTTTGCCATTTATCTAATTTTGGATACATCTGTAACAAAGCAAACTATAAATGTTTACAATAATTAAAAGAAGGTGTTCAAGTTATGGATAATGAACTGAAAGCAACGTTTGGTTCTTGGGTCCAAGCGATTGGAACAACCCTTTCAGCTATCGGAGCTACACCTTCCAAAAATATTTCCGATACTCTGCTTGGAGATTTAAATCTATGGGGAAATGTATTACAAGCAACCGGAAATTCATTAGTAGCAGATAGTGAAAAAAACTTTACCCTTGAAAAGATAGGCAACGAAATTCAGGCAATAGGAAATTCAACGGTCATTGTAGGGATATTAATAAATTTTAGCGAAAAAACAAAAAAGGAATTAAACATAAAAGGAAATTTACTTCAAGCAGTTGGTGGTGGAGTATCTCTTGCTGATGCTCTAGGCCGTGAACCTACTGTAAAAGAGCTTTACAGCATATATGGAAACCTTCTACAAGCAATTGGTAATGCATTACAAGCACTTTCAGGTATCAACGAACTAAGGAACAGGGAGGGGCAAGAACTGAATGTGGTCGGAAGTTGGATCCAAGCCATCGGTTCCATCATTTCAGCTTTAGGCCAAAGTAAGTAATTTTGAATATATAGTTTACATTGTAATGGAAAAGCGTATTTAGCTTGGATAATAAAGGAGATAAAATATGGATATCGAATCTAGTTCTATCTCCTTTTTGGGTATTTATTACTTAAATAGTTACAGGAATTACTTTTGGTAAGCTAGCGGAATAACTTATATTTCGAGTTCACCTTACTTTGCCAAAGAACAAAATTTATTTTGACCATGTTTATTTTTTTAGATCTTTAAGGCAATACCTTTAACGGTCTCATCATTTCATTATCCTCGTGTTCAAGCATATGGCAATGCCATACATATCCAGGCCCAAGGCTAGGGTCGAATGGAAAGGGACTGCCATCCTGGGAAGTAAACCGAACTCTTATCGTTGTCACTTCTCCCGCATTCATTTGTATGGTATCCTTCCACCCTTTCTCATTGAGTGGAGGTGCAATAGGTTGACCTTGTAAATATGCGTCTATTGGTGGTGTCTTAGGCTTAACAAAATAAGGTGGGGTGCTAGGAGGCGTCGTTTGATTTAGTTGCATCCAGTCTTTCAAATAAGCGTCAGAATGGAATTTCTGGCGGCTAACGAGCAGGAACTGAACGAGATGAAGATGGATTGGATGGGTGTCATCGGTAAGGTTAACAACTTGCCAATCTTCTGTTGTTCCTGCCTGAGGCAGCTCAGAAACGGGATTACCCCACAGTTGGCCATCTAACGTAACTTTCAAGGGACCATTAGGACCCTCCAGTTCGAATAAAGTCAAAGTTCTCGTTTTTGTTGGCTTTAATTGAGGAATGCTGTTAAGAACAGGTGGCAATTTCTTTGGCGGTAAGACAGTTTCATTTATGACTGTAAATTGCATAATTTGACCAACAGTTTGTGGGTCTGCCGGTGTTCCATCAGGGAACGGGGCGTTAGCAGTATTCGTTAAAATAACGGTTGTACCAGGAGCTAAAGTAGAGAAATCAATAAGGATATCTGCTCGTTCTGCCGGTGAAATCAAAAGTGAGGAAAGTTCTACAGCTTGAGGTAAATAACCTCCATCGGTGCCAATCTGGATAAATTTCTGTTTATTGGAAAGCTGTAAACGATAAAAACGAGCATTTGAACCATTCAGAACACGAAAACGGTATTGTTGAGGTTTGACATTAAGGTTCGGCCACACCTTACCATTCACCATTATCGTGTTTCCAAAAAACTCTGGTACCACATAAGGATGAATACTTGGGTTAGCCCCCATATGATCATAGAAAAGAGAACCATCAGTATTAAAAGATCGGTCCTGAATGTTGAGTGGAATCTCATTTTCTCTACTAGGAAGAAACGGGACAATGGGGTCATTCATATCACGGAGCAAATAGAACCCTGTAAGCCCGGCGTAATTATTCAATCGAGTCATTCCCATGGTATGGTCATGATACCAAAGAGCTGTAGGCTGTTGTACATTGGGGAATGTATAGGTATTAGTTATGAAAGCCATACCGGTCCTTCCATCTGCAGTAAACCAAGCATCAGGATAATCGTCAAAATAAGATGGATGCTCTCCTCCGTGCAAATGAGGGACAATAGGTACTGGTTGCTGTGCTAGGGGAAATCCTGGTGGAAATGATGGAAATGGTGGTAGAGGAACTGACATGGAATTTGGATTTGCCCAATCGAGTGTCGGATCAACCGGAAGAAAATGGGGACCAGTAATGTTGTTTATCCATTGAACATGTACAGGAATTCCTCGAATGGCTTCAAATGTGGAACCTGGAGCACTTTTATAGTAAACCGCTCTTCCCGTGTACGGGTCCTGTATCATACCACTGTAACCAAAAACTTTCGTGGTACCGAATCCAGGCGGTAAGATTTGCTGCTGGAATTCACTTGCTTCAATTTTATACGCATGCCCGATCACTTCACCAGATATTGGCTGTCTAAGAATAGTAGGCATATATACCGGTGGGATAACGAGTTGATTTACGAATTTAGGAATCCTTTTAGGATCTAAAGGTTGTACCATTTCATCCTCTCCTCTTCATATCACTACGGTATATGCAGGAAAGGAGCATTTCATGCGTATATTCATACTAGAATAATCTATTTACTTGAAAACGTTCCTCAACAATCTGGCCCTTTAATGGAATATCATAACTGTTGTTTTAACCACTTAATTTTAAGTTGAAGAACTTTATTTTAACTTATCAGCTATCATTTTAAGATAACTTTTTTATTACTTATAATGCAAAATAGCGATTAAAATTGGTGCAAAATAACGTCTAAAGTGACAGTTTAGAAACACCACTGATTTTTTCCTTTACAATTTCGTCTACTCCAAATTTTGTGAGTTGCTCAATTTGGGTATCAAGGTTTTGGTCTTGTGTACTTACCCGGGCATATCCGTAGATCATTTTTCGTCCTCTTTTAATATGTATTTTTGATAGGTGTTATTGAGAGTCTATCAAGCTAATAATATCAAGGAGACAGAAACTTATCAATAGGGTGTACCCTATTGATAATAAAAAAATAGACTAATCGGTTCTTACCGTTCAGTCTATTTTTTACTATCTTACTCCAGACAAGCACGCGCCCTGTTATTGAATAACATTAAAGCTTCTAATGGCTACCATTACAGTGGTCCATCACATGTAAAAAGGCACCACTCTTGTTCAGAAAGACGTCTGAATTATTTTTCACCTATTTTGATCTCAAGATCCTAAATAGGAAATATGTGTATTTATTTATTCCATTCCTCTGTTTTCAAGGCAAATATATATTCGTCGCTGGTAGAACCTTTAAAAAAATCCGCATTCTTTTCAAATCCAATTTTTTTAAATCCTAGCCTTTCAACTAATTTAATTGATTTAATGTTCCTTGTATCAATATATGCATGAAACATCTTTATTTTATAATTTGAAATTAGTATATTAATCATCTCTGTTACTGCTTGTTGTGCATATCCCTTTCCCCAGTACTTAGAAGGTAAGACATATGCTATTGAAGCTTTTAAATCTTTACTATAAATAGTTGCTTGAACCGTTCCAATATATTCCTTTAAATTTTTATTATAGATTGCAAAATTTAACCAGATTTGCGAAAGGTGAATTGGTGCACCTTCTGCCAACCTTTCGAATTTTTCAGACAATTCACCTGAACTCTCAGGAGGATTTTCAGGGATATAGGTATATATTTTTTCATCTTTTAAAACTGAAAATAACTCCTCAGCATGATACTTGTTTAATGGTTCTAGATTCATATTAGTCATTTTATAACTCCCCGAAAGCCATATATTTTTTATTATAATAGTTTAACCATTACTATTAGATATCGAACTTTTATCTACATTGTTATTAATTTTGTTTTTATTGAAGTAACTTTTTGTAAAGTAATATAAACCTATTAATGTAATTATTAACCCACTAATTCCAAAAAGAATTCGAACATTCTCGTTTGATTGTATTAGACCCCCGATAAAAAGGCCAGGAATAGAAAAAATACCTATTATCATCTGGAATGATCCAAAAACACTTGCCCTACTTGATGCTTCTGTGGTTTTTTGTAGAATTGAATTTGATAATATTGATATTTGAGCTCCAACTGTACCGGTTAGTAACCCTAAGAATAAAAATGAGAACATAGAATCTATTGAATAATGTAAACCAATACATATTCCATCCACAATTGTACATAAACTCAAAAGAGGTAGATAACCTAATTTATTTTGAAGATGTTTAACAATAAGACTACCTATGAATAATCCTACAGCTTCTATAACCATTAAAACGGAATAAAAGGATTCCTCCATACCTAATACTTCTGTTACAAAAACAAGATATAGTACGTTTATAATTCCACTGACACCTGAGATAACCCCTACCAGAATAGTTACTCTTAGAGCATCCTTAACATCTATCAATTTTACAAAGCCCTTTATTAAATTCCCTAAAAGATTCTTTTTATCAGTATTTATGCTACTTTCTTCTTCATTTATGGTAGATGGTTTAGTCAAGATAGTTAAAAACGAAGCTATAAAAATACAAATAGCATAGATCAAGAAACCATATACTGCATCTAATTTAGCCACTACAAGTCCAGAAATAAGCATTCCAATGATTGTTGTTATAGACGTCCCTGATTGGAGGCGAGAGTTAGCAGTTAAAATGTAATTTTCCTCGACTATTTCCGGTATATAACTTCCTCGACTTGGACCAGATAATATTCTAATTGAGGATACAAGGAAACTTAGAAAGTATATATAAGTAGTAAAAGGAAACAAGAACATAAATAAAGCAAAAATACCAATTAAGATATTAGAGATAGTAATTACGAGCTTCTTAGGAATCTTGTCACCTATTACTCCTCCAAAAGGTGGTAAGATGATTGAGGGAAGTAATAATACAATCATAAAAAAAGCAATAGACTTTGGATCATTATTTGATTCATTATAAACATAGACAGTTGCTGCAATTTCAAAGAGTGAACTTCCTAATGCATTTAAACTAGTTGCTGGTAAGTAAAATGAAAAAGAGCGATTGATAAATAACTCTTTAAAAAAAGGAGACAAAATATCCCTCCTAAAATGTAATTAACATACACTCGTAAAGGAGTGTATGTTTTTATTAAGTAGTAATTGTATGCTTTTCAAAAGTGAAATTTAAATAGTTTAGTTGTTCAAATGCCTCACACAATTTAAGGTGTTTTTCTAATTGAAATTCTGAATCAACTAACTCATTTAATGTCTTTTGTCCGTTATTTAAAAGGAGTGTCCTAGCTACTTCAAACTCTTCATGTTTTAAAGGAGTGATCTTTTTCCCATTTGATATTCCGAGCAATTGGTATCCTTGTGATTCCTCAGAAATAAGGGTAATAGAAGGGCGAAAAACCGGGTACGAATTGACTTTTGATTGCCTGTCTAATTCTTTCTTTGTAATAATCCAATTTTCAATAACTAAAACATCTATATCAGTTGATAAAAAGCAATTTATAGCATCCTCTGGTGTTTCTACTATAGGTTCACCCATAACATTAAAAGACGTGTTTAGAAGAACTGGAATACTTGTTAATTCTCCAAATTTATGTAGTAACTTATGTAATCTAGGGTGTTCTTTTTCATGTAACGTTTGTAACCTAGTAGAATTATCTACATGTGTTATTGCGGGAAGTGATTCCCTATAATCACTTTTAACATCAAAACTTAATAACATGAATGGACTTTCTCTGTTTACTTCAAAATAGGAGTCAGCACATTCCACTGGACAAACTGGTGCAAACGGACGAAAAGATTCTCTATGCTTAACTCTTTCGTTAAGTTTTGATTTCATATTCGATAACATTGGGTTGCATATTATACTTCTATGTCCAAGTGAGCGAGGGCCAAATTCAGAACCACCCTCAAACCATGCAACTATTTCACCTTTTTCTAAACGTTTAGCTACTTCATTAATTAATTGATCATTTGGAGTTCGCTCTTTATTTACAACTAAATAATTACTAAGAACATTACTTACTTCCTGCGAGGTATATTTCTTTCCTAAATAATCATGTGTTTGTTTATAATGTGCATTTTGTTTCTTTAAAAAACTATATCCATAGTAGGCACAGCCAATAGCTATACCAGCATCATTAGCAGCTGGCTGGATAAATAGTTCATTCGCATACTTACTTAACACTTTTCCATTTGCTACACAATTAAGTGCAACTCCACCTGCATAACAAATATTTCTAGTGGTAGTTTTCTTAAATATGCTTTTAATTCTTGCCTCAAGTGCATTTTCAAGATCTCTTTGCATGATTGCTGCTAAATGTTTTTGATCTTCGTGGAACCCAGGTTTATTAAAGTTTAATTGCCAGTTATTATTGAATATAACCTTATCTTCATTTGAAGACATGATATTTACACCCCTATGGAAATTACAATCTCCGTAAGGTGCAAGTCCCATTACCTTTCCACTTTCAAGGGGATCATCAAAGATGTAATTTGAAACAATTGCATATGCCATACCTATCCCGCCAGTGTATATCATCTCCGATGAATGGCTTGGTAAATAAAATCTATCTAACAATTTATATGAGTTATTAGTAAATAAATAGTATGACTCTGCCTCACTCTTAAATTCTCCTTTTGGAGTAGGTCCTAGTAAATATTTCTTCATTTCCGGACCTGCCATTACATAATCTTTTCCTTCTGGCGAAGAAGAACCCGCAGCATCAATAACCATTACTATTGATTCTGATTGCCCTGAAGGTGAAAATGCACTATAGGCATGTGCTAAGTGGTGAGATATAAAAAGATGTTTTTCTGAAAAAGGATCAAAAAGGGAAAAATCTTTTTGAAGGGGAGTGGTTAATCCCACCCCTCCATATGACAAAGATTGAACGTTTGAAACAATTAAATCTACTTCATCAATGGAGATTCCCCTAGCATCTAGACAATATTGAATCATTCGTTCATCAGAAATTGTCCTTTCTAAATCATGTTTACGACGGGTAAGTCTTTCTTTTTGAATAGCTGCTACAACCTTGCCATCTTCTACTAAACATGCTGCAGCATCATGACTATAATTAATTCCAAGTACAAACATGTTTAACCTCTTCTAAGCCCTACTGTAAGTATAGATACCTTTTCTCCTTCAACAACTGGTTCTCGTTCATGAACAGAACCACCAGCTAATAAAAGAACTAACTCACCTGGTTTCAATAAAATTCTTTTTGGTTTTCCATCATTAGAATAAACAACTAATGAGGATGGATTTTCTACATGGTCCCCCATCTCATGTGATAAACCAATAATGCAGTTAATTGAAAACACGTCTGAATCAACATGTGCGGGGATTCCATCGCCTGGTTCCTCATAATATAAATATGAGCTTATTTCATTAGGAATAACCTTATAACCAAGGGCATCGTTTACATATTGAACTAATTCATTGCTTAATGCTAGTTCCTCAGCTACTTTTCCAGCAGGAGATAAGTAGTGCTTACCCGGTCTTACAGCAATTTTTCGTACTTCTTTAGATTCTTTTATTAAAGCATTTAGTAATTCATTAGTCATAAATGAAGGTCTTTCATATTTTACTAGCCCTGCATCTCTAAACTGTGTCATAAGTTCCACAGCTATATTGAAAGCGTTCTCTGAAATTTCATCAGATCCCTTGTTGTTGTTTGGTGCAAGCCCACCAACAGCAAGAGATAGCAATAATTGCATATTTATTTTTTCAGCCATATCCATGCCTGTAATTAACTCATTTATATCACTTAATAATTCGTTTTTAGATTTTTGTAAGGTATCTAAACTCATATCTAAATCTCCTTTTTTAAACAACCCATAAGAGTGTAGTTCTTATGGGTTGCTATGATCTTTTAGTTTGCTGGCATCTCGACAACGTTAATTAGGTCGTTAAATTTAAGCTTTAATTTTAACTGATCATGTGTTGACATCGGCTTATAGTAGCGTGCTAAATGGTTTGCCCCCTCATTATTAGCCTCTGTTTCTTGATTCTGTTTTACAGCTGTACTGATGATTCTGTTAAGTAATTCTTTTTTTTCGCCCTTAGAATTATCAGAGAGCACTTTAAGCTTTGCTTGTAACTTATCGAGACCACTTTCTAACTCTTTTGCTCTACTACCATTAATAATCATTGACAAGTTAACCATCTCCCCTTTGGAAATTTTGTTACAATAATATAATACTACTAATTTTTGGATATTACAAAGAATTTTTCCATAATTTTATTTATTTAGTATTTTTAGTTAATGTTTGTAATGTATATTTTTATACAGGTTCAATATTTGATGCTTATTAACAAAACTTCTCTTTAAGTAGATACTCTTATAAAATTTAAAAGTTATCTTTTTCAACAATATTTTTTAAAAATATCTTTTTATGAAGGACTAGTTTTTTTGTTCTTTGTTTTGTTATAAAGACAGATAGGGAAGAAACTCACTATAATTCTTTAAAACCTAGTAATTTCTCATATTTTTTAAAAACATGGAAGTATTCATTTCTCCATCGATTTTAAAAAGATTTTAAAAAAGAAAGAATATCGCCTTAAAATAAATAAGCACATTTCAAAGTATGAAATGGCCTAATGTTGGAATATCTTTATTGAAATGAATGTCCTGAGTTAACAGTTAAAGTGTAACCTTTACACTCTATATGTTATTAAGTGGACTTGTCCAATCGGACAGAACGCTGATTGAGCCATAAATAAATTTTTGTTAATCAACAGCTTCTTCTTTTTTATTGACTTTGAACTCTCTATTTGACTCTTGCAAACTTTCTTTCTCATAGATTTTCGATCGCCAAAATAGTGCATTAAATCATTAAGTCCCTATTCAATAGTCTTTATCTCTTATGTTGAACAGATGTTTAAAAAGTGCATTGTATCTTAAATATCATTATGAAGTTTAGTATAAATCACCCACGTATCTTCTTCCTACCATCTTGAAACTCTTCGGTTCATCATCTAGCGAATTTAATAGCATTCAGGTCACTCCTTTACTTTATTAAAAGTATATTTTTTTCTCTTGCTACAGACACCTCAAACGGAAGTTTAGGAGGTTTACGGTTTAGATCAATGCGGTATTTTCCAAACCGATTGACATGAGCTGTAACATAGGGGCTTAAATAGGAAATCAGCTCTTCATCATAATCATTTCCGTCTTGCATGTAGTCATGGAGAATACGAGACAAAGAGAACACATTATAAAAGATAAGACAATTGGCCACTAAGTGGTTATATTTAATAACCTTACGCTGTTTTTCCCGGTCATTTTCAGCGATAATCCCTTCACCACCAAAGAATAGCCACTTGGTAAACCCATTAAAAGCTTCACTTTTATTGGTAGCTGCTTGAATCGTTCTTCTTAGTTCCTCGTCAGCCATATATTTTAATAAAAACATCGTTCGTATTACTCTTCCAAGCTCGCGAAACGCCTGATACAACTTATTCTTTTTGCTGTATGTCCCTAGTTTATTAAGAATGGTAGAAGGAGTAATTTTACCTGACTGGATCGACATAGCAACTCTAATCATGTCTGGATAATGAGTTTCAATGAGCTCCCAATCGATTTCCCCTGAAAAAAGTTCATCAATATGCTCGTAGATTTCTTCATTACAGGGACGGAATAATTTTAAGTCTTTCCAATTCCGTATTCTAGGCATCAGCTGAATACCTAGTAAAGAGGAAAGTCCAAAAACTGTTGTACTTTGCCCTTGAGTATCTGAATGAAGAATTTCAGGTTGAATTTCGGCTTTATCATTCATCAAAATGTCTAAAATATGTATCCCTTCCCATACGCCACAAGGAATAAAATTGCTGAATAAAGCAATATAGGTATCCGAAACATGATAATATCCAATCCCACCATATCCACCATAACGAATATGATTTTCGGATAAAAGATTCTGCTCATATAAATCCCATTTCGTTCCGTCAGCTGAAGCTCTTTTCCCATCGCCCCAATGTTTTGGAAGATCAAATTGGTTATAGGTATTTATAATATATTGAATCGCTTTGTCTAAATTTTCAATGGTCACATGACGTTGATTAATCCAAGCTATTTGTTTTCGGTCTAAACTTCCTATTGATCGGGCAGTTTGAGTTGGTCCTAAATTACATCCATAGCAAAAGGCATTCGTTATGTATCGTTCAACTGCGTTGTCTAATTTCGCCTCATGCCCTGAAATAGGACCAAAAAAACGAGTCCAATTTAACCAGTATTCGGTATCAGCAAGCATATCCAGTACATTAATGGGCTCTAAATTTCCAGCTATATATTCTTCAAGTTTCTTTAAACCAGGAGGGATTTTTTTCTTCTTTAACTGTCCAATCACCACTTCACCGTTTTCAATCCGCACTTGTTCATTTCGAGGAAAGGATTGATCTGTTTGGCTCGTGATTTGTTTAAAATCTTGCTGTGTCTTTCTAACGAAATCGACTCCGGAAATAGGCAAATTCACATGCTTGCAAAAATCAGCTAAATTCTTTTCATAGTCCTCCCATGTAATGAGTTGCTTTCGATAGTCTGCATATTTTTCGCTTCCTTCTATATATAGGTCACTTGCCTTAAGCTCTAACATAATCTGCGAAAGGACACATACTTCAAAGTGTCGGCGATTGATTTCATCAGGCATTTTTTCTTTCTTCTTTTTAGGACTGATCCAACGCCACCAGGAATCTGGTACCCAAGACAGATCTAACAAAGGAGTAATTTCCCAATCCTTTCGCCACTTTCCGTTCTTTTCGATGTGAACGACTGGTATGAATTCCTTTTTTGTATATTGATGTGTAAGGAGAAAAGAAATCGCCTCTTCCAGTGCTTTATCTTGTGTAGTTGAACGGAGTGGAACGGATTTAAGAATTTTAAACAATGTAGCACGATGACTTTTATAAAATTGCCATAAGAATAAATAGTAGTTGTCTCCACTAAAAGCTAAATGGTTTTCGCAATCTTGTATAACCTGTGCTTCTTGTTCTTTGAGTACCTTTTGCATGGCCTGAATTCTTTCTTCAGGATTCCCTTCAGTTTGATAAGCAAGCAGTAATTCATGGAAAGTTGATATTAACGAATCCGTGCGTTTTTGCGTCTTTTCTTTATGATCTTTTAAACGTTGACGGCCTTTTTTATGAATGCTCATCATTCTTTTAATGAGCATTTCTCCAATATCATCTAAAATTTTAGACAATTGCATAGATACAAAGGCAAGTGTAAGCGCATATCTTTTTTTAGATTCCATTTCTAACATACGAAAAGCGCCCAACGTTTTGGCTTCAGCTGCCATTTGTTTCACTTTGATGTAAGGAACGTCCTGAAGCAAATCGGTAGGAATTTGATGGTTTATTAACCAATTACGGCGTACAATTAAATCGTTTAGATGTGATAAAGTGGCTCTTTTCGCGTCCTCTTTTATTTCATTCCAAGGACTGTAGGTAGCGCCTTCAGGTATCTGAAAAAGTTGATCTATGTTCTTTTTTTGTTCATCATTTAGTGCATGGTCTATCTGATGATAGATGGCACGATATGATTTATTTCGAACATCGTTTGCTGCATCTTTTAAGGTATTATAAACAGGTAATTCGTATCGTTGTCGTATTAATTCTTCAATTGCAGCATTGACTAAGTCGGCAGGATCATCTTTGCTAAATGCTAATTTATTCATTGTATTGGTTAAAATATGATGGGCCTCATGATCAAATGGTCGAAGCTGAAGATAATCCCGAACAAAGCGAAAATGGCGTTTAGCAGTTCTCGTTTCACTGTACGTTTTCCACTCTTCTTTGGTAGGCAAAGGCAAGTGTGCCTTTTTCGCAATATGTATAACAATCGCTTCTGGAACTTCAACAATATGTATAAAAAACCCAAGCTTCTGTACGGTTTTGGTTAAAACAAGTAATGCTAATTGTTGTAAGGTACCTTTAGACTTAGCTTCTGCCCATTCTATTTCATTTATTTTTGGTGTATATACTTCTTCCAAGTCTTTCTCTGTCAGATTACTCTTAAACCTGGGGTAAATGGTATCCTGAATACTTGGCAATTTCTATCCCTTCTTTATCTAATAATTTCTACAATTCTATATTTATAATAAAATAAAAACCTATCATTTTGATAGGTTCGGTCGCTAATACCATATTTTCCCACAATGGCCCCTCAATCTGCGAATCGTTTCCGTACCCCCAATAGAGTAGAGTTTATTGAGACATAATGAAATTAGCGTTTTAAATGACTTCTGACTGTCTCATAAGACTTGTATCAAATGCTTACCGTTGTAAATCCGCATTTCCCTGACGCTACCCCAATAAGTTGAAGAGGTTAAAAAGAGAAGGTCTTATAGAAGTCATTACCGATTCAGACGGAAAGGACAAAGTTGTTTTGAGCTCACTTGAAAAATATGTACAAGAAGAAAAAAGGGTCTTTGAGCAAAGTTTCACCATTGGACAAGCAGCCCGAAAACTAATCAGTCATAAATATCGATTCAAAGGTGAATTTAAATTGGAAACGTATAAAAATAATATATTTAACTTAATGAATCTTGGGATTTTAAAATCCATAACATTTGCAAATGAATCATACATCACAAAAGAGTCGGTTAATCAATTCCTGATAGATTATATTAGTCGTGAAGAAGCACTTGAAAAGCTAAATTCCGGAAATGTGGTTCTTTGGAAAATACTTAAAAACAACAATGTAAAAAACATTTACATATCTCAACATCATATTTTCCACCCAAGACAAATAGTAGAATCTTTGATTGAAGAATATAATCTAAACGTTTTGCCTGATAGTACCATGGATACAGGAACACTCATTAGAGGAAAAGTTTACAACACTGAACGATATTATTCATGTGGTGAAGCAAGGAAACTTTTGAATTTAACTAAAGGACAGTGGAATATTCTAAGAAAGGAAGAAAACATAACCGACACTATTTTAGGAGGTATTCGTCATTGCCTAAAAGAACCCATAGATCAGTTAAGGGCTCAGCAGCAGAAACTTAAAGCTGAATACTATATTTCAGATGAGGTACAAGAACTATTGGGACTTCAATATCATAGTTCACATTCAAAAATAATCGATGCTAGGAAGAAGGTTCCGACTGTTTTTCGAGGTATTTATCCACAAAAAAGAATAGAATACATCTACCCAAAATCAATTGTTAATGAAATTGTTCAAGAAAATGAACTCAAAGAAGCTGTCACAACAATATCAGACAATATAGATGCGTACGAATACGTGCTTAGAAGTTTGGAGATTAATTTTCATAATAGTGATTTATTTACCTGTTTAGAATGGAAGAAATTTGTACATCGTGTTTTACGAAATAATAGTGAAAGCATCGAGACTAAACATTACACAATATTTAGATATGCCAAGTGTACAGGAATAATAATTGACTTTCTTGCGGAAAAAGAGATATACGAAATGACCTCAAATCATATAAATCTTACATTGTTTAATGAAAATATTCCGTTTTTGTATCAGAAAATATTTTATAGTTTCATTAATTCAATTTATAACAAACTTATTGAAAAAAATAAAAAGAAACTGTTTAAATTGGAACGTATCATAAATCCGTATGAAAAGGAAGTTATCCCCAAAGATAAATCCATTTATGATTACGAAGATTATAAATCATTATTTAGTTTTGCCACTAATTTACCTTTACACAAAAGGAAGGCTATTGAAGATGTTAAAAAACAAATGAACCAAACAGTTCTTACTAAAAATGGTTCTGGCAAAATAAAAAGACAAAGGACTTTCAACTATGACTCTTCTTGGCTCTATGTGCTTATACATCTTAACAACGCTTGGCGACATAAGGATGTTATAAGGTTTCCCAAAATTGACCTAAACGATCTTTCTGTTTCAAATATTAATTTGGATTGGTTAGAACAAAACGATTTAAGCTACGAAGATGCCCGCCGTATCATTCATCAAGTAATGCGAAAAGATTTAAGAACAACTAAAACGAATGCTACTAACCATTTTTTTTGTTCAAAAGATGTAACCCTATCTTTAGCAACTGCAGCAGTTATTTGTGAATTACGCAGGGCTGCCACTACACCACTGCTGGTATACGGATGCCAACAATACGCAGCAACAGAGTAAGCCGATCAATATGATATACAGGATGGGGACCATCATCCTATACTTATACTAAATTTGAATTTTCTTCAGCATTCCCTTGTTTAATCTAGATACGAGAAATACAAGGATTAATAGGATGGTGAAAATTAAAATTAGTATGATGAAAGGCCATTCGGGTACATTCATCTCCAATGGAAGCAAGCCTGTTGCAATTGAAGTGGCCAGGTTCGAATGAATGATACGCAAAATTAGCACCAATAGCCCCTTAGGAACTTGGTTGACGATGGAGCAAGAAAATTCTTCGACGGCTGCCTAATCCATCAACCTTCTCGATATACCCACATCACAATTGCCATTGCTGCCATTTTTGGCAAAATCAATTCACGGTCTTTAACATCACCGAAACCGTCACCATCGTCAGGATAAAAAAGGAAAGCGATCACATAGGAAATGATCGTTTATTTCATTGAAACAACTGTATTCAAGAACATCTCTCCTTTCTTTAAATAAGAAAACAAGGGTGAAGTCTTCACCCTTGTGAATTCATTTTTAACACAGACATAATCCAGAAGCTTTTAACACATCAGTATTGATACCGCTTGTGCTCACTAATTTCCAATTGATTGCAACTGTTGGCACGGCTTCAACTCCATAGGCTTTCGCTTTTGCTAGCCCCCTCTTCCTTTTTCTAAATTGAGTAAAAAAATGCAGATCTTTATTAAATCGATACAAATCATATACATTCGGAACCATTAAATGACCTGATCCTGACTATTTTCCCGCATCCGGATAGCGCTTCTCCAGGTTTTCATGAAACGTTCCACTTCTAGTTGCCTTCAGTGACTCGCCCAAGGCAAACACAGAGGCGCCCAGTAAGACGAGATCTTTCAACAGAAATTGACCTGGGGCCGCAGAAAGGGCGGGGAAACCGAGGCTTGGCTCAATGACACCCGGCGTAGAGAGCATGAAACTCAGTGTCGTCAGAAATAGAATGCAGGAAAGAAACGCTCCAACAGCTGACAGCTTTGCAGACACAAAGCGGCTAAGAATGAGTAGGCCGACTAATAATTCTAATATTCCCAATAGAGAAGAAAACGTACGAACTGAAAAATAGTTGTAAAGCCATCCAAGTGCTGGGCTGTTGCTTACAAATGGGACTATCCCATTTGCTTCGTAGGCCGTGAATTTCATCGCGCCAATCCAAAAATAAACGATGGCCAGTGCAATAAACAAACTCTTTGTTCCGATGATCTCAATTTTTTGACCGAAAGCTTCAAATAACTTGAACATGAAGGTTTCCTCCTCTGCGATTACTGTCGCATTTTTTATTTAAGTTATAAATCACCTGCTCTAGGGAACCCTAGATCCTGAGCTCGTTTAATAAACTCATGTCTTGAATTAATTTATGGGGGATGTATTTTTATACAGCAGCACTTGATGGTGGTGTCAGTAACTCTGGTACTACCCCGAAATGATGGTTAGTTCTCAATGCTTTTTTAGGGTTAGATATGCTTATTTAATGATTCCTCAAGTGCTTCCTTAGACTTAAAACCAACCAAAGTCTCTACAACCTTGCCATCTTTCATGACTAGTAGAGTCGGAATACTCATGATACCAAATTTGTTTGCTGTTTCCTGGTTTTGATCAACATCAATTTTTATAATCTTAACTTGGTTCCCCAAGTCTTGATCAAGCTCTTCAAGAACGGGTGCAATCATTTTACAAGGTCCACACCAAGTGGCGAAAAAGTCAGCTAACACTATTCCATTGTTAGTTTCTTCCGTAAATGTTTGATCGGTCACGTTTAATACTGCCATCTCTTATCCATCTCCTTAAAATCTGTAATAGTCTTTTCTTATACTTACCAGTATAGTTTATTTCTGTATTTAAAAATGTTAGGTGGCTAACATTTAGTAATTATATTTATGAATATTGCTGGCAAAATTTTTTCAATACAAAAAAAATCTCCTCTGTTCGAAGAGATACTCACTTTCTCATTTAGCTTATAAATTTCCCAATAGCTCTTCTGCGTATTGCTGGCCACTTTGTGCGGCAATGTTACCATCACCAGTTGCGGTTACAATTTGAGGTAATGTTTTTTCAAGAACATCTCCTGAAGCAAAGATGCCTTCCACTTTTGTTTCCATTCGATCATTTATCTCAATGTAGCCCATTGAATTCATGATTCCAAGTTTCCTAAATGGTACTGTTAGTGGAACCATTCCGACATAGATAAATACACCATCTATAGTAAACTCTTTTTCAGCGCTATTTTCCGTCGATACTACTTTTCAATTTTGCTCATTAATGGTTTTAACGGCTGTATTAAACATAACTTCAATTTTTTCATTACCAAACGCACGTTGCTGTAGAATTTTCTGAGCTCTGAATTCATCACGGCGATGAACTATTGTCACCTTATTTGCGAAGCGATAAGTATACACCCTCTTCTACAGCGGAGTCTCCTCCCCCCACTACTACAAGGTCCTTGCCTCTAACAAAGGCCCCATCACAGACTGCACAATAAGATACACCAATCAAATTTCGACATGAAGAAAGCAAAGTTTCTTGTTAAGGAACCACCGGACTTAATTTATTGAGTATTGTACGCCAACGAAAAAACATTCCTATACGCATCTTTTACATAAGTAAGGGCATTTTCATTGCTAAAGAAAAGCGACAAATTGAGGAATAGCTAGAGAGCATATATTAGTATTTATATTTAAGCCTATTCAAAATTCAATATAAAACGGACGATCATCTTCGTAAAACACAAATAATTTTTCCAAATCATCATACTAAAGTTAGGAAGGTGTTTTTTTATGGACCAAACATTTTAAAATATATCTAACTGGAAATATTATTAAGAGCGGTTATACTAACTACGTATATGTTTAAGAAGAACGAGGAGGTTTAAAACAATGAAGATCAAACTAAATTGGAATAATAAAATGGCGTTTTCGAGTATAACACCATCCGGTCATGAAATAAAAATGGATGCTGGCGAAGAAATAGGGGGATCAAATAGTGGGTCAAGACCCACTGAATTACTACTTAATGCAGTAGCAGGCTGTACAGGTATTGATATTATCTCTATTTTAGCAAAAATGCGATTGGAGCCTACTAAATTTTACATGGATGTGGAAGGTCAGAGGGCAGACGATCACCCAAAAAAATTCACAGATATCCACATTCACTATTCATTAGAAGGTGACCTTCCTGAAGAGAAAGTTGTTCGTGCCATCCAGCTTTCAGTAGATAAATATTGTACAGTGGCCCATTCATTAAGCGCAACTATTCGTGTAAGTTACTCCATAAATGGCATGGAAACAAAAGGAGTTTAAATTGTTGGGAAGGAAATATATCCAATAATTCTTATTAACCAATGGCTTGCGTGAAGCCATAAGATCTCCACTTTTCTGTTAAAGCATTTACTTACACTGACTTTACGGACCAATAAAGGAGAAAGAGCTAAACTTTAAAGCTAGCTCTTTCTCCTTTATTAATTTCTTTTTATGTATCTTTAATATTCAATATTACACTTTCACCATAGGAATAGTGGTGGTTGACCATAGCTTGCAACATTGATAAAATGGTCAACACTTCGGTCTGAAATATGGATATATATCATCCATCATAAAATTCTCTTTTTTTCTCTTCTTCCTCGAAGATTTCGTCAGTTACTTTTTCTAATTGAATTTTGTTAGGGCGGAGAAAATTCATGGTTTCGTGCTCTTCATTAAATTGCTGAACAATACCTACCATGGATGGATATTTTTGAATATGCTCTTCATAGCATGATTGAAAGTCTTCGCCCACAACGAGGATGTCCTTTTTATGACCACCAATTTTATTTTCTATATATGAAATGATAAATTCTTTCATAATTCCCTCCTTTAATAAACAATTTTTATTAGGTGAAATTTAGAAATACAAAACACTTAGGTAAGCCTATTATTCATTTATATCTATTCCAGATAAATTTAAAGAAAGGTCATCTATTACTAAAAATACACAACCAAAAATGGTTCTGTAATCGATATATTCCCCTTTAACTTCAACATTTATCTCAATAATATTCCTTCTATTATGTATGTATTTTTCTTCAAATTGATTAAAATTAATACTTGTAACAGATACACTAATTTCCTCTAAGGATTTTTTTAGCTCTCTTTCAAATATTGAATTATTAAAGTTTTCCCTGAAGAAAATACGAATAGTAAATTTCATTTCAAATCCTCCTTCTACTTATGATTTGCCTAATACTTCTTATTTAAACTTTTTTCGAATAACTTGTGTATCTTTTATACCATTTAATTTATTCAACTCCCTCAGTTTAATATGAAAGAAAAAGCTGCCTGCAAGCCGCTGCATTTACCCGTTAGCATAGTTCCTTTGCATCTTCCATAATTATCTTCTTTCTGCAAAAAAGGTTTTTTAGTGATACTATAGGTAAGATTCCAAAACTGAATAGACAAATTCCTTTAAATAAGGATCAATCCTTCTTAAAGTTAAATATGATTTAATTAAAAAAAGTCCAAAACCCCATATATAACAAGGGTTTGGGCACTTTTTCAGCAAGGTTTATGAATGCGTTAATTTGTATTATACCGAACATAATTCTTTTTTATTTCATTAGAAGATTTAGCCTGTCAATTATGTCAGGTTTTCATACTGTTTGGCATGTGAACGCTGACAAAGTAAAATGCAACTTCTCGTTTGCCACAAGCAGACATTCTTTTCCTTGGCAAAACACTATTTTTTCGCAAAATTTTCAATCATTGAACAAAAGCACCCTTTCGTGTTACCTTCCGAAAGTAAGAATGAAAATTTTCTACAACACTTTTGGATGTGGGTTCGAAAAATTCCTAGCGAGATTCTTGCCCCTTTGAATAATTTGTAAAAACTCCCGGATACTAGTCTAAATAAGCAGTTTTAAAAAAAGGAAATGTACTTTGAGATTGGTCATCGGTCCCCATAAATCGAATTAAGGTAAGGGATGTTATGTATGAAAGAAAAATTCGGCGCATCTGCTTCGGAAATCTCAGATAATATTGTTCAAATCATTGTTTAATTTAAAAACTGTGGGTATAATAGAGATATAATATGACAAAATAAAAAAAGGCCACTGGCGGGAACCAGAGACCTTTCAGCACAGCAAACTGCATAAAGAGCAGCGACTTTTAGCGGTAAAAGTTGACTGTTAGCTCAAAAAAAAGAGTAACCACTTTCTTAACGCCTTGGTCGGGGGTAAGAGGGGGTTACTCTTTTCCTTTCGTAACCGCGATTACTGCAACGATGAGGGAAGCGAATGCTATCATTAACCCTAGTGCGTCTGCTATTGTAATCACCAGCGTCACCCCCTTTCTACAAGGGAATGGCCGCTGCCCTTTACCGACTTGCTGTATCTCCATTATACCCAAAATTTTTATCAGATAAAGTAAATTCTTCGAAATTAGTTGAACTAAACCCTTTAATATTAATTGCAAGGCTTGTTTTAATATCAAATGTTATGTAACATGCCTCCACTACTACTGCCTTCATGGCTCGGGACTTGCAACCTATAGACTGCACCCATGCCGGGCGCACATAAGAAAACGCAGAGGTACTCCCTCTGCGTTTAGTGATATACAATGAAGACAATTAGCCCTCATCCACCTCATATAATTCCTTAGCCAAGGCTGTATTAATTTTTAAAGGCTTCTTCATAATCACTTCTTCCTTCTCTAATTCGCCTAAAAATAAATTGACCGTTTCTCTAGAAGAGCCGATCATACTGGCAATATCATGTTGAGTAATTTTCACCTCGATAGTTTGCCACTCCCCACTTCTCACACCAAAGCGGTTACTTAACTGCATGAGAAGAAGAACAATTCGATACTTTACATCTTTATAAGCAATACTTTCGGTAATTTGATACATTTCTTTAAGCTTTGAAGTCAAAATGGTAATGAGATTGATGGCAATGGCTGGGTTTTGACGTATAAAATCCTCAAATTGATCCTTTGTTAATGTGCACACAAACGAATCGACCATCGTTTCTGCATAAATTTCAGACTCTGTTAATGAAAAGCTTGATGTTTCTCCAAACACATTTCCCTCACTTAAAAGATCAACCGTGAATTCCTTTCCATTAGAAGATACTTTATATAGACGAACCTGCCCTTTTTTCAAGAAAAATAGCGACCTTAGCTGTTGAGTTGGACTTAGAATGATCGTCCCCTTTTTAATAGGAGCCGTTAATGTTACTTGATCTAATTTTTTTAATTCTTCTTTTGGAAGCTCATCAAATATATTAATTTGCGAAAGAAGCATTAATTTATCCATGTCTAACCCTCACTTTTATATCGTTTCATAATCATCTCATAATCTAACCATTCGTCATTCAGCTCTAGCAGTGGTAGACCTTTATCTAAAGTTAGTGACCTCCCTATATCTAGGTTATCAAAAATATTAATCACTGTCACATCTATTCCTAGCTTGTCAAATAGCTTTATCACTTCCTCACATTTACAACAGCTTGGCAAAATATATAAAGTCATATCCTACTCACTCTTCCTTTTCTTCATTAGTTGTCTTGTCAACTGGATACAAATTGACTTCATATTACTATTCATTATTTTACACCGTAAGCTTAAAAGTAAATGTAAGGGGGCTTATATTTTTTTCAAGAGTAGGAGACATAATAAAATTATCCAATATGAGAGGAGAATCAAACATGAGTTTAAATTCTGAATTAGGTGTTACCTCTAGCAAATCAAAGCAGCTTAGCCCATTTGAGGCGATGCAGACATTTGAACGCGTACCATAAAAGAGGCAAAGGAATCAGGGTTAGTCACTTGGATCGCAGAAGGCGAGAAAGCAAAGGACTACCCATTAAAAAATCACCTTGGCAAGGACATTAATTTATATGAAGAGCTGGAAAAAGGTCCGGTAGTGCTAACGTTTTACCGCGGATCGGTACCTTTCTGTAATCGTCAATTAAAAGACTAACAAGGGATCCTACCCGAATACAGGAACTAGGCGCAAAGCTTTTCGCAATCGGTCCAAAACACCGGACTATACACTATCCATGCAAGAGAAAAACGAATTAGATTTTCAAGTGTTAAGGATCCGAGAGGAATCGTTTCAGTGAAGTATAATGTGCTTTTCGATGTTCCTGATTATTTAAAAGATGATTATGAAAAGATCGACTTAGATTTAGAATCCTTCAATGGGAAAGTAAACTGGATCTTACCAATACTGGCTACGTTTATGATAGATGAAACTGGAGAAACCGCTTTTAAATCCAAACTTCATGTATCGCCTTGAGCCAAATGATATTTTACGTGCTTTAAGAAGTCTATAAAACTATAGCAGCCCTAGTTCCTAGTTTAGGCCGCTTTTCATTTACTCTTACATACTTTATCACACGCTTCACGTGCCGGATTTTTCGTCTCCTTTAATACTTCTTCGATCACTGACCAAAGAGTATGGTAGCCTGAATCCGAAAATTCCAGCATTAGCTCTTGAAGTGACCCACAGTCTTTTGAAATGCCATTTAACCTGGCTGCTAGGGTTGAATCAACTAGGTATTCCTTTCCCTCAAGCTGCTGCCACGTTTCATAAACAGGCTTCCATCTTTGAAGATAATACTTTTGATGACGGATTTCAGCCTGATAAAAGGCGTCAAGAGGCTCAACAGAGGTATAGCAGCGACCATGAAACTGCTTGATGTGCTCTACTTTTTGAAGCATCTTTTCCTTTTGTTCCTCACTTTGATAAAACAGGACAGAACGATACTTAATCGAACGAGGAGCTCTCGTTGTATTATGCTGCTCAAAAAATTGAGTCAAGATCTGATCTAAACTCAGTAGATTTGAATCATATTGGATGTGTAAAGCTTCTGTATAATCTAACGTGTTTTTGGAGGTAGGCTGACCTTCTTTACCTCCCGCATACCCAACTCTTGTTCTGATGACTCCAGGGTGATAGCCAAAACGTGACTCAGGTCCCCAGAAACAGCCCATACCAAACGTCACTGTATCCAATTAAATCACTCCTAAAAAAATACAAATCAAGGTAATCTTACAGGGCAGTTACTTGATTTGTATCATTCTTAATTTCGATATTCTAATTTCATATACGCCGTATAGATTTGACTGTTACTTTTTAAGATAAACGTGGACTTACTTGGATTAAAATCCAATACTAAGTCTTCATCAAATAAATGATCTGATTTATGTCCCAATAAAACTGGCTTAAAGTTTGTAGAAAGGAGTTGTTGTTCCATCTCTGAACCTAGCTCCTTCATCCCGACAAATGTCACCCAATCAGCTCCAATGGAACAGCCCCCCAGACTAGGGTTCAATTGATAAGCAATGGCAGGCTCCTGGTTTAATCTCTCAACTGCTCTATCCGAAAATTTTACATTCATTGTATCTGCCCCCTTAAAGAAATTTTAACACCAACCAAGGTCACAGCCTTCGACATATGCTTTAGGGTGACCTCCTTGTAAATGCTCCATATATTTAAATATTTTCCCATTTTCCATCACATAATCTTGATGAAGCTCTAATTTTCTTTGCTCATCAGGAGAAATGGAGATCGTTCCTATCTTTTCATCTCTAAAGAATAATTCTATTTGAGCTTCTTTTACAACTGCTCGAATATTCTCTGTTACATTCATCATGTTCTTCATAATATTTCCTCTCCTTTTCTTCTTAATCATGAATCGAATCATCCTTGCAACTCGAGTATATAGGAAACCGAAAAAGAAAAATGTCATGTACCTTACACAAAAAGATCGAAATCTCTACTTTCGGATGATATTGCTGTTTAGATGTGTTTATTGAGAACTTCTTCCTGTGCTTCCTTTGGTCTATAACCAACAAGTGTATCTACTACTTCGCCATCTTTCATCACTAATAGAGCCGGGATGTTCAATACAGCAAAATTATTAGCCGTTTCTTGGTCTTGGTTGACATTAATTTTCACAACCTTATCTTCATTACCCATATCCTGATCAAGTTCTTCTAATACTTGTACGATCATCTTACAAGGCCCACACCATGTAGCAAAAAAATCAGCTACTACTCTGTTAGAGTTACTTTTTTTCTTATTTAATTTTTCAATGTAAAATTATGAGCCTTTAATCCTACAGCTAATCCACCCAACGTTTCCTTGTCGATTAAATCTGTTACTGACTTTGCTAGATTGTCTAATATCTTTTGTGGTACCTGTTTCTTAAATTGCTCTACACCCCTTTGTAATGTTCATTTAACGTAAGATGTTCATTCATAAGTATTCTCCTCATCCTAAAAAAATGTGATCCCGTTATCACACTTTGCTCTTACATAAATGAGTATAAAGTTTGTTAGATGGTTACATTTACAGATCTCATCTTAATATTTTTGGATTTTTATTTTGTCAAATATAAAAAACATTTCCTCCAGAGAAGAAATGTTCAGATTGTATACAAACTCAACAAAATTGAGTTTGTATACAGTGTTTTTGGATTTAACTTGTAGTAAGAAAATCTTAAGGTGATAAATATGCTTTCTATACTTTATCGAGAGTCTGTCCAAAATAAAGTGGAATTCCTACATAGACTGTTCAGGATAACCAACTAAGAGTTATTTGAAAATGGACCTACAACTTTTTTTGTCGTGGTATTTTCACCAGAACCGGTCTTGATAAACTTCAAATCCACACTTTCTAAACAAGCCCCTTTTTGTATAAGAAAATAATGGTCCATATTAAGATTTTACTAATTTAGACTGTGTCTCTTTTACTGTATCAGGATAAATTAAAGAGAATACAATCCCAGCGATTAAGCAAATAAAGAACGTGGCAGCTTTTGCTGATAAAATTGATTCCAGCGATGAAAGCGGCCAAACTATAGCACTGACAAAACCGACAATAATCGTTGCAATTACACCCATACCTGAAATACGCTTCCAGAAAAAAATTAATAAGATAATAACAGAAAATGTATTCCCTATACCTGCCCATGCAAAGGATACAAGACTATAAATAACAGAGCCAGATTTTAGTGAAATAATAATGCCCACAATACCACTAATAACCGCTATAAGACGTGATAGGTGAACCAATTTTCTGCTTGAGATATTCCAACGTAATGTTTTGTGAATAATATCTTCACTAATAGAAGTTGTAATTACTAGTAGTTGTGATGACGCAGTAGACATAATTGCTGCTAAAATTCCTGCAACGATAATTCCTGCAACCCATGGCGGTAAGATATCGAATACCATATGAGGTAAAATCACCTCTGGATCATCAATCGTGGCTTGTTTGTATAAAGTCGTAGCGAAAATCGCCGATAAAAAGGCCCCAATATAGACAATCAGCGTCCAAATAATTGCCATATTGCGGCCTGTAATACGCTCTTTTTCCGTTGCGATGGCCATAAAACGAGAGCTTAATTGAGGCTGACCACCTAACCAGCCAAAGAACCATGAAAGGTTTGTAAATAGCATGGCCCCTAAGGCAATCCCATTTAAGCCTCCAACCCAGCTATCTGCACCATTTCCCATATTCGCAAGCTCAGTTGAAATACTTAATCCTTGATTTTTTATTTCCATGAAAGCTGCAATAGGCACGATAATGAATGAAGCAAGCATTAAAAAGCTTTGAATCGTATCTGTCCAAACGACAGACATAAAGCCACCCATACAAGAATAAGCAATAATGATTACGGCGATTACAATCGTTCCCCATGTTATATTAAAACCAGAGAATGAATAAATAGTTTTCCCTATACCTGAAAATTGAGCAGCTAAATAACAAACGAAGAATAAAACCAAAACAGACGAAGCTAACCAGCGAATCATATCTGCATGTTTAGGGAATTTGACAGCAATATAGTCTGTTAAACTATTTACCTTATATTTTTGTTGTTCGGTCATAAAGCGTTTCGATAAGAATAACCAGGAAACCATAACTCCTAAAAACATTCCGGATAAAATCCAAATACCTGATAAACCCGCTGCGTAAATAAAACCGATTGCCCCTAAAAACATATACGCTGATTCCCCGGTAGCACGCTCAGAGAATGCAAGTGCCCAACCAGGAAGCTTATTTCCACCTAAAAAATAATCATTATGTGATAAGTCCTTCTTGCTAAAATAAATTCCAATTGCCATCATCGCAATTAAATATAAGGCAATTTCAACATATACAACCGTGTGCATAACTTTATTCCTCCGTCTTATTAAAGTAAACAATACTAAGTGGTTAAACTTTCCGTAAATCGGGGCACAGTTAATATATGAACAAAAGCTTTTTTTCTATATATATAAATTTACTTGGTAAGTCCTGCTACTGTGTCATAAAAAATATTCGTTGCAATCATAATATCCTCATCTGAACTAAACTCTAACGGATTATGACTAATACCATCTTTTGAACGAACAAATAACATTCCAATTGGTGCCACAGCTGCGATATTCATGGCATCATGCCCAGCACCACTTATTAATGAATAAGGTCTTACACCCTGCTTCTCAATACTATTTGCAAGCTGCTGTTGAAGCATAGGATCTGTTTTTGTTGGTTTTACGCGTTGCATCATCTTTGTTTTCAGCGTAACTTTTCTGCGCTCAGCAATCTTTTGCATTTGTCTTAAAATGGAACTCTCCAAAGTACTTATTATTTGTTCATCAATATCACGAATATCAATTGTAAAAGTAACTCTACCCGGAATGACATTTACGCCATTTGGTTCTACAATTAGTTTTCCGACAGTAGTTACAGAATCGGTTCTGTCATTGAGCATTTGTTCAATTGCTAAAATCATTTCACTAGCTGCAGCTAAAGCATCCTTACGAATTGGCATTGGCGTTGCACCAGCATGTTCACTAACGCCTGTCACAGTCACTTCCAGCCATAATGGTGCTGCAATACCTGTAACGATGCCTACCGGTAATTCTTCGTTTTCTAGTACTCTTCCCTGCTCAACATGCATTTCTAAATATGCTTGGATGTCATTACGTTTTATTTTTTCTAAAAGAACGGGTGAGATTTGGGATTGCTTCATTGCTTCTCCAATAGAAATACCTGATGCATCGGTTTTCTGTAGGTGCTCATATGTTAAAAGGCCAGCCATTGCACGACTGCCGATTAACCCAAAGCCAAAGCGTGTTCCTTCTTCATCTTTAAACGCTACAACTTCAATTTTCTTTGAAAGTGATAGTTGTTGTTCATGAATGGTTTGTACGACTTCAATCGCTGCAAGAACACCTAAAGCACCGTCATATTTTCCGCCCTCTGGCACAGTATCAATATGAGAGCCCAGCATAACGGTTTCGCTTCCTTCACCATATGTGCCAATAACGTTCCCAACAGCATCAACTGTGATCGTCATGCCGGCTTCTTCCATATATGATGTTACGAGCTCAATAGCCTGTTGTTCTTCAGGTGTAAAAGAAAAGCGATTAATGCCGCCTGTTAGTGCATTACGTCCAATTTGACTTAATTCTTGAAGATGCTTTAGTAGTCGGTTAGCATTAATCATTACACTCACTCTTTCAGCTGAAATTGGAAATGGCATTGACCCTCACGTAATACATATTGATCATGTATAACTTCAAAATTTTTATTATATCCTTTTGCAATGGATGGATCGATTACTTTGCAATAAAGAATACCGTATTTACCCATATTATCGTCTGCCCATTGTTGGCCAAATGGGCAATGTGTAAATGTTTGCTCTACTTCATTCTTTTTATAAACCGTGTCAATTTCAAATAAATCGCTGCGCCCCATATCGTAGTTAGTTAGGTAATTTTCTACAGTATTTTCTAAACCGTTTGTACGTGCTCGTTGTGCAATACCTTCACCACGTTTATTACCGAAGCGTTCTACTGCTCGCATTATTACCTGCTCGCCTTTCTCACCGTATTCATCAACAACTTGTTTTGCAATTTGTGCAAACATTTTTGAAAAACGTGCATATGTCGTTAAATCCGCAAATTTTTCTTCTCCTTCTACAACTTTTGGTAAATATTCAAAGAAAGCATGATTTTCACCTTCTGCTGTCGCCTTTTTCGCCATTGCTTCAGCGTCTTTTAAACCAAAAGATTCTAATCCTATTTGAACTAACTCACAACCATGTTCGCCGTATTCTTCCGTAATAGACAGATGTAATTCAGTAAACATTTTTGCTGTAATAATATCCATGGATAAAGCCTTCATCATCAACTTTTCCTCTGCCATGTATTTGGACCTCCAATAATTCATATTGATTTACTCGGGATTTATTTTTATTATAGGAGGGAACATTAAAATAAATCAAATGAATATTTTGCTGAATGAGTATGAAAAAAATTCATAAAAGGAGTTTACGATGGTTACTTTAGCGCAATATGTCGCATTTCATACGCTAGTTGATATAGGGAATTTTACCGAAACCGGCTTAAAGTTGAATCTCACACAGTCTTCTATTAGTCATGCGATCAGCAATTTAGAAACAGAACTAGAGCTGTCTCTTATTATCCGTAATCGCAACAATATCGTTTTGACGAGCGAAGGCAAAATTATTTATGAGCATATCTCAAAAATTTTACAACAGCAGCATCAGCTTGAAACAGTAGTGGCGAGTTTAAAAAATTTTATCGGAGGCTCATTATCTGTTGGTATTCTTCCAAGTGTTTCTTTCGTTTTACTACCAAAAATATTAGCGTACTTTGCAGAACATCATCCTAACTTACACATTCGTTTGATGGAGGGAGATTACGATCAAATCGAGGAATGGCTGCATAATGGGATTATCGATATTGGTTTTTTAGTAAAGCCGCATTCAAAAAATCTTGTTTTTGATTCCATTTTTGATGATGAACTCGTTTGCATAATGGCGAAAGATCATCGGTTGGCAGAGGAGGATAAACTTTATCTAGAACAATTAAAAGATGAACGATGGATAATGCCAAAGCGGACCATTGACCGAGATGTTTCACGCATGTTATCTGAAAATAAATTACACCCCAATATCGTTTATGAATTATCCGTTGACCAAGTCATTTTGACGATGGTAAATGAGAATTTAGGTATTTCAATCGTACCGAATTCAATTTTAATTCATGCACCTAATACCCTTATTCGAAAAAAAATTAATGAGTCGTATGTTAGACACGTCGGTATTGCACACAAACACAGTATTCAGCTTTCTCCAAGCGCTTTAAAGTTTGTGGAAATTTCTAAAAATTTCGCTTCAAGTTTGAATATGATTATTGACAAGTGAAAATTCTGATATACTATCTGATTTAATAAGCACCTGCGACCAGGCAAATGGACCCGGTATAGCTCCGGGGTCATTTTGTTTAGGTACCATTGATAACAATGCTGGTTATATCTCTATCACTCGATCCTCTTCTGTTCTATTTTATCTTATGATTTATACTCTGCTTAATCTTTAAAGAAAGTGTCCAAAGAAACTTTCCATCGGTGCGATATCTCAACATATTCCCTTCCTGGACATCGATTGTATTCCACTTCTCATTTAACAGTAATATGATTGTTCATACTGTTACCTAGCTTACAGATTGGCCTTATAATGAAAAAGTCCTTGGAGAAGCCCCAAGGACTTTAGATTTCTATTGAAACAAACCAAGATATTCCTCGTAGCCCTCTTCCTGTAGTTTATCTTTTGGAATAAATTTAAGGGCCGCAGAGTTGATACAATATCGAAGCCCGCCTTTATCACGTGGACCATCATCAAATACGTGTCCTAAATGAGAATCTGCTGAGTTGCTTCTTACTTCTATCCGTCTCATTCCATGGGAGGTGTCAAGTTTTTCAATTACTTCTTGGTGCTTAATCGGCTTCGTGAAGCTCGGCCACCCACAGCCAGAATCAAATTTATCAAGAGAGCTAAATAATGGTTTGCCAGAGACAATATCGACATAAATCCCTTCATCTTTATGATCCCAGAATTCATTTTGAAAGGGTGGTTCTGTTCCGTTTTCTTGTGTAACACGATACTGAATAGGATTAAGCTTCTTGATGTTTTCAGCCTGATGCTTTTTCCAGTTTTCGCGAATAAATCCTGCTCGTCCTGACCCTTCCTTATAATTATTATAATGAAAGGAATTCTTTTTATAATAGTGCTGATGATATTCTTCTGCCGCATAAAACACAGACGCCTCTTTAATTTCTGTCACGATTGGTTTTGAAAACCTTTTACTTTCTTGTAATTTCTGCTTAGATTCTTCGGCTAGTCGTTTTTGCTCCCCTGTATGATAAAAAATGGCCGTTTTGTAGGACTCTCCTCGATCACCAAACTGACCATGAGCATCGGTAGGATCAATTTGCTGCCAGAAAAGCTCTAACAGCTTCTCATACGGAAAAACGGTTGGGTCGAACGTAATTTGAACTGCCTCATAATGACCCGTTGTATTAGAGCACACTTCATGATAAGTTGGGTTCTCTTTATGCCCACCTGTATAGCCTGACACTACTTTTATAATACCAGGTAATTCATCAAATGGCTGAACCATACACCAAAAACACCCACCAGCAAACGTAGCTAATTCATATTGTGCTGACATAAACAGACCTCCAGTATAGTATATATCCCAAGATTACCCAAACCTTATTTATTCTTCATTTTAAGAAAAAACCTCTTAGTTCATAAAGGGCTCCTTGACAAACAGTAAGATTATTTTCTTCTCCAAGTAGATTGGATCTTAATAAAGTTTGTATCCTTTAAAATGTTAAATACTGGGCATCTTGAATCAGTTTTTTCTTTAAGCTCTTGAATTCTTTCGTCAGACTCGTCAGTATCCACAAGTGCTTCAATCGTAAGGGTTTGGAAGTATTGCTTTACGGATGGATCACCCCTTAAGCCTTTTGGATCTAAAGCTCCTTCAATTTTGAAGTCGATTCCATTTAAATTAAACTTCATTTCCTTTGCCACCATATTGGCAATGGCGTTTTCACAGCCTGCAAGAGAGCCTAACAGAGTATTTAATGGATTTGCACCCTTATCATTCCCACCTAAGTTTTTTGGTTCGTCTACAAAAAATGTATGAGCTCCTGCCGCCTTCACCTCAGTTGTTACCTTTTGAGATGTGGATTCGATATTGAATTTCACTAATGCCATGATTAATTCCTCCTCTTAAAATGTTTTTATAACTTATACTTAGGAGTATACTTGGAATACTCTAAAAAAAATGTTAGGTGCCTTACATATTTAACGAATAATAAAATGAAGCAAAGTAGAATTTCTCTGCAACTAGTAGTATGGTCTCCTGGATTCGGGAGAATGTATTCATATATTATTGTGAAAAAGTTATGGAATTTCTATTATCTTTTTATTCATCCAGGCTTACTTTATTTTTTGTATTTGGCTAGGAGGTATGCCAAAAACCTCCAGAGCAAGAAGGCTGAGGAGGTATAAATTTAACCCATTAATTTTAAATAACCGGAAACGTGAACTTTTACTTTGGCAGGAAGGATTCCATTCAGTCGCAACTTCCGCCTTTCTGTAATGATTCTTTATAAATACCAACGAAATTTATTCTTCTACAGGATTTTTAGGCCCTTTAAGTTCTAGTTGATAAAAAGCTAAATCGAGCCATCTATTGAATTTAAAACCCGCCTTTTTTATGGTACCTGAATGAACAAAGCCAAAGTTTTTATGCATGGTAATGCTTTTTTCATTTGCGGCATCAATCCCAGCAATTAAAGTCATGTACCCCCTCTCCTTCGTATTTGCGATTATATCTTTCAGTAAAGATGTCCCAATTCCTTTTTTTCTGTACTCCTTATGTACATATACAGAATGCTCAATTGAATATTTATAAGCTGGCCATGCTCTAAAAGGACCAAATGTCGCAAATCCAACCACTTTATGATCTTGTTCGCATACTAATATTGGATACCCCTCCTCCTTCTTTTGTTCATACCAAAATTGTCTACTTTCAAGCGTTTGGGGTTTATATGCGTATACAGCAGTCGTATTGAGAATGGCATCATTATAGATATTTAAAATGTCCATTAAATCATTTTGAGTTGCTTCTCTTATCATTTTTTCTTCCTTTCAACATCAATGTATTTACCTCCATTTATTGGGGTAGTACCAGCGAAGCTGTCACCACCCGCAATAAGGAAATGTCAAGGTTATAATAAGTTGTTTAAGTTAAATACTTTCAACACACATACCCCCGTCTTGTTTTGGATGGGGGTAAAATAAAGTTGTTAAATAAGGATACTTTAGCAATAAAGTCTTTATAAATCTAAGTGTTCTTCAACAATCGCGCCCTTATCTACAGTATATAAAGA
>NZ_NUMC01000054.1:0-10776 GCF_002577655.1 Bacillus sp. AFS040349
GTCCTACCTGCGGAGCCATTCTTATTGTATGAGAGATTATTCAAGTGGCTAAAGAGTTAGCGCTATCAATAGTATAGGAAAAAGCCGAGTGAATAGTTTCAGTCTTTTTTTCTATTAAATTTTACATATTTTTAAAAAACATATCGAAGAACTAATCCAAGTTGGGTTAGTTCTTTTTTATTTTCGATTTTGAGTAATGGATTTACTTAATAAAAACAATTAATGTAAACTGAAGTTACTTGAAATTTTCAAATAATTCATTTAGAGCAATAGAGTATTTAATCAAACTATTAAAAATAATATAATAAGGTGGGAGCTACCATGACAAAAAAAGAGTTGTTATTAGAACAAAGTGAAGAGTTGTTACTCAAAGTATTAAAAGACCGTTTTGAGAAAAATATGAATCGTCATAAAGGCCTTGAATGGGGTAAAATTCAAGCAAAACTGGCTGAAAATACCGAAAAACTATGGTCACTCAATGAAATGGAAAAAACTGAAGGTGAGCCTGATGTTGTTGGTTTTGATGAAGAGACGAATGAATACATTTTTATTGATTGTTCACAAGAAAGCCCTAAAGGCCGTAGAAGTGTTTGTTATGACCAAGAAGCGCTAGAGTCTAGAAAGAAACATAAACCTGAAAATAGCGCTATTAATATGGCGACTTCTATGGGAATCGAACTATTAACTGAAGATCAATATCGAGAGTTGCAGAAGCTTGGAAAGTTCGATATGAAAACATCGAGTTGGGTGCAAACACCAGCTGATATTAGAAAACTAGGTGGAGCACTATTTTGTGATTTTCGGTACGGACACGTGTTTGTGTACCACAATGGTGCAGACTCGTATTATGCTGCTAGAGGTTTTCGTGGGTCGCTAAGAGTATAAAATCTATAAAGTCTTCTAGAGGAGTAAAGATCAGTAGAGATACTGGTCTTTTTTTAATAATTTTAAAAATATGTTGGGATTTCCCTTGATACCTATTATAATAAAGTTGTAAGTACAAGGTTAGTGTATCATCTAACAATGTTGTAAGTACATGTTATTTAAGTTTTTCTTCAAATAAAAAGTAATAGTTCAGCAAAGGAGAGTATCCATGACAGAAATTAAAAATAGACTTATTACTCATTATGGTTTTAATGATGCAGAAAATATCGGAAAAGATCTCTCTGGTTTTGGGAATCATGCAACACCAGAAGGAACATCAAAACCAATAATAGAATCCGTAGGTGGAAGATTAGCGATAACGCTTGCAGGAGGAGAACATGGTTCTTCTTTTATGAAACTTCCAGTTGGTTTTCTAAAGGATATAAACGATTTAACAGGAATTACTGTCTCTACTTGGGTTTACTTAAGAAAAGGTACAAATGTATGGGAGAGGCTTTTTGATTTTGGTGAAAATTCATCTGGACCGTACCTTTTCTTATCACGAAATTTACGCGGTGTGTGTTTTTCAGACGGAGATCTTGTGGCAGATGCGGGAAGAACTTACTCTTCGGGAGAATGGTTACATGTTGCAATGTCGGTAAAAGGAACAGAAGGTGGGACATTGAGCAGCGCCGGACCTGTTATATACGTAAATGGTGAAGTAGCTGCAGATGGATCTATTAGCCAAACTTCGAGTGGTACATATAAAAAATTACGGAACTGGTTTGAAACGTTTTCAAATCCAGCAGGCTACGGCAATAATTTTATTGGACGTTCACAGCATGAAGTCGACCCGGATTTTAATGGTTCTTTAACAGATTTTCGCGTTTATAAAGCCGGTTTAACGCAAGATGAAGTAAATGAGGTTATGTGTGAATCTCTTACAGGTCGTGAAATTGTTCAACTCGCTAAGGACAAATATTTATCTTTTCCAATCACAGTTGTTACAAAGGATGTTTCTTTACCATCATCACTTATGGGTGGGAAAGTTTCTGTAACTTGGAAGTCAAGTGAAGAAGCTGTGTTATCAAATGAAGGTATAGTAGGAGACGTTGACATTCCAAAAGGTGTGACATTAACAGCCATATTAAACATAGGAGATGACACGACTGAAAAAGATTTTTCTGTGTCAGTACTTCCTAAAGGGGTTCCATCTCACCATCTTACCATTGACGGAAGCCAAGAAGTTTTAGATATTAGCAAAACATTATATGGATTGTTTTATGAAGATATTAACAATGCAGCAGATGGCGGTATTTATGCGGAGCTTGTTCAAAATCGCTCATTTGAGTCATTTGTTTTCGATACCTATTCTCATGCTTCAGGTGAATGTGGCTGCTCTTCGGGTAGAAACCATGAACCACTTCATGCTTGGTTTGGTGATATTGAAAACGTAATCGTTTACAATACTGGAGGTCTAAACGAATTCTTTGGGATTACCAGCCAAGATGTGAACTCTCATTATATAACCGTACCGAGTGGTAGCACGATAACTAATAGAGGATTTACTGATTCTAACAATCATTGTGCAATGTTTATTAGAAAAGAGAATTTATATGATTTTACCATTTGGGCTAAAGCTGAAAATGGAGGATCCATTACACTGCAGCTACAAGATCAGGATGGTGAGGGGATTAGTGATAGTATAACAGTCCAAATAGAAAGCGGTAACACTTGGAAGAAATACGGTGTTGATTCCAAAATTGCTTTAACTGGTAGCAAAACCGTTCTAGGTCAGCTTGCTTTAACCTTTAATGGCGAGATTTCTATCGATATGGTTTCTTTAATGCCAAGAGATGTTTGGGGAGCTGGAGATGAAGAACGATCAACTACGGCCCATTCAAATTATAAGGGAAATCCGAATTATCGATTAAGAAAAGATTTAGTGAATGCTCTAGTAGACTTACATCCTACATTTCTTCGTTTTCCTGGAGGATGTATATCTGAAGGCTCCTATATTTGGGATAATGTATATGAATGGAAAGACTCTGTAGGTGATATAGAGGTACGGAAAGAAAACTTCAATGTATGGGGTTATATGATGACGATGGGGTTAGGGTATATGGAATATTTCCAGTTAGCTGAAGACCTTAATGCAACACCATTACCTGTTATGGCTTGTGGTGTACTTTGTCAGGCTCGTTCGGATTATGTCCATCCTGCTGGGGGNNGCTTAGAGATACATTTGTTAAAAGTTTTACAGATTTAATTGATTTTGCAATTAGTACTGATTTTGAAGAGAATGAGTGGGCGGCTTTGCGTAAAAGTATGGGTCATGAAGCACCGTTTGATCTTCATTATTTAGGTGTTGGAAATGAAAACTGGGGTACGGAGTTTTTTACGAACTTTGAATACTTTAAAGCGGCTATTGATGAATATATGGACAAGCATTATCCAGGTTATGAATTGCACATTCTTTCGACTGTTGGGGCACAAGCTGATGATGATGCTTATCAAGAAGGATGGGAGTTTTTAAGTGGGAATCTATCTGGATCTGGATCTGCAACCGTGAATTTTACAGACGGTAAGACGGTAACAGAGGAAACAGTTACTTGGTATGAAAAACAACCGAACTATATGGACACAATAGCAGACGAACATTATTATCGTTCTAATGAGTATTTGTTAAACAATGCTGATCGATACAATTATTATTATAGAGCTTATCAGCCGGACGGAAGTCTTGATGAGAGAGAGACCTCGAAGGTATTTGTTGGAGAATTTGCTTCAACAGATAAAAATACATTAGCAGGAGCGATTGCTGAAGCAGCCATTATGACAGGGTTTGAAAAGAATTCAGATGTGGTAAGATTAGCTGCTTATGCACCGTTATTTAACAAAGTGTTAACTGATGGAACATATCGCTGGACACCAGATTTGATTTGGTTTGACGTTGAAAGTGTCTGGTACACGCCGAACTACTATGTTCAACATTTGTTTGCCAAATATATTGGAAATAAATTGCTTGGTACTTCGTTTTCAGCTTACAAAAATGGAAATCTAACAGAGCTCACGCCACGTGGTGGTATTGAAATAGCTGCTGGTAATGCTGATGTTCATGTTAAGAGTGTAAGAGTGATAGAAAATAAGAGTGAAAAAATACTACTAGACCAGGACTTCACAAAAGAATTGAATGCTGAGTGGGAAATCATCCCTGGATCAATTGGTTATAAAATTGACTCCGATAAAGGGCTGGTTTTACAGGCTCAAAATGGTGGATTAAACGGGTTATATATCATAAACGAAAGGTGGAGTGACTATAGAGTTGAAGTGAATGCAACAAAAGCTGGTGGTTCCGACGGTTTTTATGTTGGGGTAGGTCTTACAGATATTTCTCCTGAGAAAAAGAATGTTCTAGAATATGCTGTAGGTTATAACGGAAATGCTACTGGTGTGAAAGTTTATAAAGAGGGCGTTCAAGGGTATATGCTAGGTGACTACTCATCAAGTACAGCAGCTGGAAATTTGCGATCAAGTTGCTATGAAGAGCTGACAGATCATACTCCATACACTATTTCCGTTCAATATGGCGGTGAAACAGGGGACCGCCTTATATGCTCATACACAGATGGAACGTTTACAAGTAAGGTGCTAGATTACAAGTTAGAAGCCTACAACAGAGATATTTTCAACTCGGTTACAAAAGATGATCAACATGTTTATGTTAAATTAGTAAATGCTGATCCGTTCGAAAAAACAACGAAGATTTCATTTAAGGACATCCATGTAGCGGCTGAAGGAAAAATGGTAACAGTGACAGGAGATGAATCTCTTGTTCACACACCAAATGTTAACAAAAAGAACGCTGAGAAGGTTGTGCCATTTGAATCAACCATTAGAATTGATGATCACTCTACCGTTGTTACGTTAGCAGCAAATTCAGTTAATATCATTGTATTAGATAAAATATAAACAGTATCAGAGGATTTGATGTTCCACCTAAGAGCATCTATCCTCTTTTTTGTTCAAAAAAAGAGAGGAACAATCCTCTCTTCTAATCAATTGTTATCTGCCAACTTCGGCATAGCCTTCATCGCTTCTTTGCTTTCGATAATATCATCTGCTTGCTTCGCTCTCTTAATGAAGAATGCTAAGAAAAGGGCAAGTGCAGCAATAAATACAGAAATATAGAAAGCAAAGTTAATACCGTCTAATGTTGATTGCATCATGATTTGTTGTTTCATTTGGGCAATTTGCTCAGCTGTTGGTTGTGTTGTCATGCTACTAGCATTTTTTGTTGCTTCTTCAGCCAGCTCTTGACCTCTTGTTTCAGCACGATTAGACATGGCTGTAACAAGAAGTGCGGTACCAATTGCACCTGAGACTTGTTGAAGTGTGTTGTTCATCGCCGTTCCATGTGGGTAATACTTTGCAGGTAATTGATTTAAACCATTTGTTGATACCGGCATCATAACCATAGACATACCGAACATACGAACTGTGTAAAGAATGACTAAATTTGTGTATGTTGTTTCTAGTGTTAGCTGACTAAAGAAGTAGCTTGTTATAACAGTAATAGTTAAGCCTATAATTGCTAAAACACGGCCACCATATTTATCAAAAAGTCTGCCGTTAATAGGTGACATGACTGCCATCATAATGGCACCTGGCAATAACATTAACCCAGCATCAAATGGTGTGATACCACGTAAGTTTTGTGTATAAATAGGCAATAAAAGCATCCCAGAAAACATGGCCATCGTTACAACCATTGAAATAGACACGGACAGTGCATACATAGGGTATTTGAATATTTTAAAGTTCAACATTGGCTTTTCTTGTCTAATTTGTCTTAAGATAAACCATGCTAAGCCAATCACTCCAGCTGTGATTGTTCCATAAACATATGGACTGTCCCAGCCTTTGCTTCCTGCAGAACTAAATCCGTAAAGTAACCCCCCAAATCCTACGCTTGAGAGAACCACAGAAAAGTAATCCAAAGTAATATTTACGGTTTCCTTTTTATCTTTAATTAAGAAAATACCTAATAAGAACACAATTACTGCGATTGGTGTAACAAAGTGGAATAACATTCTCCAATTATAATGTTCTACAAGCCAGCCTGACAATGTTGGTCCAATTGCTGGAGCTCCCATTAGTATCAGCCCGAATACTCCCATTGCTGCTCCTCGTTTTTCAACAGGAAAGCTTACTAGCATCACATTCATTAATAGTGGCATTAAAATTGCTGAGCCTGATGCTTGCGTCATTCTTCCTATTAGTAGGATTGAAAATTCATGAGCAACTCCAGCTAAAATTGTTCCAGTTAAAAATAAGCCTAGCGCAGCGATAAAGAGCTTTCGCACGGAATATTTTTAAATTAAAAAAGCTGTTGTTGGAATTAAAATTCCATTCACTAGCATATATCCAGTTGTTAGCCATTGAACGGTTGAAGCCTCAACCTTTAAATCGTTCATAATTGATGGTAGGGCAATATTCAATAGTGTATTATTTAAAAACGCTATGAATGCAGCAACCATTAATACAGCTAATAGGCCATATGGTGGTCGTTGTTCTTGTTGTTTATTACCTGTTTGTTCCATACTTTCCTCTCCTATACAATCAGTATAAATAGTTGAACCGTTTGTTCACATAGACTATATCTTATTACATCTAATCTATTTTTGTCTATAAAAATGTTTTTATGTTTTTCTGTGTTTGTGTAATCTCAATAATTAAGATAGGATAAAAAAGATGTAATTATTTTTGTTTTCTAAAAGGTGATAAAATGAATGAACGAAAAATACGAGTGATTAAAAAAGCGCATCAATTATTTATTGAAAAAGGATTTCAAGCAACATCCATACAAGATATTTTAGAATTCAGTAATATTTCTAAAGGAACATTCTATAATTATTTTTCCTCAAAAAATGAATTATTAATTGCTATTTTTTCATCTATTTATAAAAGAATTGAAGAAGAGAGAAGCTCCTTATTAATTGGAAAAGACCCAGCTGATCTTGAAATCTTTATAGATCAAGTAAAGCTTCATATGGAAATAAACCGAAAAAATAATCTCTTAAAACTCCTTGAGGAAGTTACGTTCATTAAGGATGAGGAATTAAACCAAGCGATTAAAAAGGGACAATGGCTAACGATACGATGGACGTACAAGAGGTTTATTGAGTTATATGGGAAAGAAAAACAACCTTTTCTATTAGATTGTGCGATTATGTTTTTGGGGATTTTACAGCAAAACATGAGGTATTACTCATTAGCTTATGAATCAAACCGTGATTATGATTTTGTTGTAAGATATAGTGTTCAGAGAATGAAATCAATCGTTGATGAAGTATCTGAAAGGCAAGAGCAATTATTTAACCCTGAACTAGTTGAAAGGCTAATAGGAGATAAAAATAACAGTAAATATTCACAAGAATTACTAATTCAAACTATTTCAGACTTGAAGAAAATAATCCAGGCTGTAGAGAACCATGAAAAATACACGGAGCTTCTAGAATTCATACAAGAAGAAATAACAGAGGCAAAACATCCAAGACAACACCTAATCGCAATCTCTCTCGATAACATAAAAGCAAACGAACAAATTGCACAAACAGAAGAACTCCAAACACTAGAAAAGTTTATAAAAGGGACATAGGGACAGGTGAACTGTCCCGTTTTTAATCATTCAAATCTTATTTCACAGCCTAATACCCTCTATGCACATTCAATCGAATACTTATTTGCTTTTAATTACTTTTCATGTATCTTAAATTGAATTTAATAAGTTTGAAGTTACTATTTTCATAAAATATATTTTGATAAAAATTATGGGGGAAAATAGTGAAAGGCTGTTAGAACGTTGTTACTCTAAGATTTTTATTGAGGTTTATTTTTAATATAGAGTAAAAGTTTATTATTGTAAAATTAGATACTGAAAGCGCGTTCAAATTAAGTTTCAGAAAATTAAAACTGTTTGTTGACACCCATGATTTATGGAGGTAGAATAAAAGCAATTAATAAACGCGTGTTCACGAGAGAAGGGAAAGACATTGAAAAGAAACAATAAAATTAACAGCACACAAATTGCTCAACTTGCAGGTGTTTCCAGAAGTACTGTAAGTAGAGTCATAAACAATTACAAAAGTGTTCCACCAGAAACAAAGGAAAAAGTAATGAAAGTTATTAAAGAATATAATTACTTCCCAGATATGTCTGCGCAAGTTCTTGCAGGCAAAAACATGAGGAATATTGGATTATTTATTATTGATAAAGGCAGTGTTTCGAGTGATCCAACAAGCAATACTCTAATTACTAGTGTGATAGAAGAAGCATCGTCTCAAGATTATTATGTATTAACCAATATAATACAAGACTGCAAATCTCCCAAAAATATCGAACGAATCAAAACCGTTTTTTATCAAAATCGAATTGATGCGGGTATTTTTATGGGTGCTGATAATCATGAACCTTTCATTGAGGAACTGATTGCAGAAGGGTTTATTATCGGAATTGTTGATCAAGATTTACCAGGCCGAAATGAACCAAATCGTATTGTTTATAGTTTTGATAATGAAAGTGGTGCTATGAAAGCAGTTGACTACTTAGTTAGTTTAAATCATCAGATGATAGGCATTATCAATGGTGATATTAAAAGGCACGCCGGATTAGCCCGACATGAAGGCTATCTTAAAGCGATGAAGAAACATGGTTTACCGATTAGAAAAGAATGGATTTTACAATCTGACTTCAGCAGTACAAGTGGCTATACAACAATGAAAAATTTCTTAAACACAAACCCTGAATTGCCGTCTGCGTTTTTTGCAGCAAATGATAGCATTGCATTCGGGGCCATTCGAGCTCTTAACGAAAAAAAGATCCAAGTACCATCAGATGTATCCATTATTGGTATTGATGATCACGTGTTAAGTCAGTTATATCATCCCCCATTAACAACGTTTAAAGCAGATTTTACTGGAATGATGCAAAGACTTACTCAAGATGTGATCACCACAATTGAACAAGATAATAAAGAGGGGATTAAAGTGGTAATGGGTTCTGAGTTGATTGAAAGAGAGTCATGCATTACTCTTTAATCCTCTTCCTTGCTAATAAATGTATGCGTTTACTTTTTGATTAGCGAGGACTCTATCTTTGTATAAAGTAGTAACTACACACAAAAATAAACGCGCGTTTACAAAAACCTTTAAAGGGGGTGTTTACTGGAGAAACATAATTTTCTTGTAAACAATGTCACTTTTGCAATGTCTGGGGGAAATTTTTTCATAAAATAGGGGGTTTAGTCATGAAGAAAATCGTCTCAATGAGTTTTATTTCGTTACTTGTCTTTATTTTAGTCCTTTCAGGTTGTTCGAGTTCAGATTCTTCCTCTTCATCAACATCTAACGAAAACTCCAAAGAATTTACATACTGGTATCCGTGGGGAGGAGATTCTGAAAAATGGGATAAAGACCGAATTGCAGCATATGAAGCAGAAGAAGGAGCAAAGGTGAATGCTGTATATGTTCCAGACGGTATAACAAATGGAAAGCTGTTATCGGCGATATCTGGAGGAAATCCACCGGACTTAGTATTAGGAGATGGAAATGACTATCAACTTGCTTATAGTCTAGCAGCTCAAGGTGCTTTAGAACCACTGGATGATTATTTAAAGGAAGCAGGTTTTGATGAAAATAGTGTTTTAGATGGATTCAAAGATTTAATGAAATCATCTGATGGAAAAACATATATTCTTCCACAAGATTCCAATGTAAACTTACTCTACTATAATGTTGACATGTTTGAAGCAGCAGGACTAGATCCTGATAACCCACCACAGACAATTGAAGAGCTTGATAAGGCTGCTGAAGCTTTGACGAAAGTAAAAGATGATGGAAGTTTCGAGACGTTAGGGTTTATTCCTTGGATTGATGCAGGTGAAGATCCGTACACATGGCCATGGGCGTTTGGTGCGACTATGTATGACACAGACGCGAAAAAAGTCACATTGAATGAGCAGCCTATGGTTGAGGCATTTACATGGATGGACACTTATGCGAAGAAATATGATCCAGAGAAAATTAAATCTTTCACTTCTGGATTTGGTGGGGCATTTTCTCCAGACCATCCATTCATGAAAGGAAAAGTAGCCATGACTGTGAATGGAAACTGGTTTGCAAATGCGTTGAAAATTTATTCTCCAGATACCAAATATAAAGTAGCACCAATTCCTAGCCCACCAGATGGAAGAAAAGATTCTAGTGTGTTTGGAACAAACGTCTTTTTTGTACCAAAAGGAGCAAAAAATCCACAAGCCGCTATTAACTTTGCTTTATATGGAAACCAAGACAAAGTCTTAGCGGATAACATTAATATTTGGCGATCCATTTCCATATGGAAAGAAAAATCAGATGCGATTGAATGGGAAAATGATCCAGTATATGATACCGTTCTAAAGGTTGCTGCATCCCCAGATTCAGGTCATCCTGCTCTCACATCTGTAGCAAGTGAGATGGGTGATGAACTAACTAGTATACGAGATGGTGTGATCTATAATCATGATGATCCTGCACAGCTTCTTCAAAAGGCACAGGATAAATTACAAGAAACTTTAGAGAAAAAGTAAAGTAGAGCAACCGGATTTTGCTAACTAACTCAAAATCCGGTGCTTTTTTAAAAACGGTAAGGAGGGAGACATTGAATTATGACACTTCCAGCGGCTGAAACAAATCATCAACGTGACGTTCACCCTAATCAACAGCAAGCAACCACACTAAGGAAAATGAATAAAAAGCTTAATAAGTTAGCAGTATACTTGATTTTGATTCTATTTTCGTTAGCGTTTATTGTACCATTTGTTTGGCTCATATCAGGCTCATTGAAAAGCAGTATGTAAATGTCAAGCTAACG